>NZ_JBKKKY020000018.1:0-49469 GCF_046613545.2 Aphanothece microscopica RSMan92
GTCGAGCACCGGTGGTGTGAGCCCGCAGACCTCGAAACTGGCGCTAAGCACGGCGCTGTCGTGGCTGGCGTTGTGGGCCACCAACCGGCGGCCTCGCAAAGACGACCGAAGCTCCCTGAGCAGATCCGGCAACGGCCGGGTCAGATCGCTGCTGTGGTAGCTATCGCCGTGGCCGGAGGTCTGCGCCTCCAGCAGCAGTTCGCCATGGCCGTCAACCACGGCCACCTCCCGCAGGATGGGAGCGCCTTCGGTGTCGATAACGAGGATGTCAGAACTCTTGTTTGGCATGCAGACGAGTGGTGAAGACTCCCCGGCAACAGCAACCTGGGAAATGGGCGGCTTGCGGAAAGCTGCTGCGCCGAGGATCCTCAGATATCAGCAGCCCCCCTTGCTCCAACTCGTTTCCTACAACAAAGGGGAGCATCAGGCCGCCACCTCGGCGGCGTTCATGGCGTGGCCACCAGATCCGGCCGCTCGTCTGTGCGGCCGACGGCCACACAGCTCCACCTTGATCCGGTTCAGGTGCCCCAGCAGGGCGAAGGTCTGAGGATCAGCCCACGGCCTCAACATGGACTCCGTAGGGCACCAGGGTGCGATCGGAGCTGAGCAAGCGAAGGCCTTCCACCTGGGCCTGCACCACCAGCAGGCGGTCGAACGGGTCGCGGTGGATCCAGGGGAGGTGCTGCACGGCCAGCGCGTGTTCGGCGCGCACAGGCAGCTCGCGGAATCCCTGACCAAGCAAACCCAGGCGCAAGGCGGAAGCCTCCACCTGGAAATCGGCTCGCCCGAGCGACGACTTGATGGCCACCTCCCACAGGCTCACCACGCTGAGCACCACCGGCTGGGCCGGATCTGCCAAAAGGCTGGCCACAGCAGCAGGCAGCCGCTTCGGTTCGATGGCCCACCAGAGCAGCAGCTGGGTGTCGAAGAGCAGGGGCTGGGGTTCGGTCGGGGTCAAGTCTGCCGGATCAGCCAAACAGTGCGTCGATCTCGCTGGCGAAGTCGGCCTTGAGATCGGCACTGGCCACGGCAGCACCCTGGAGGAACCCGCCGCGGCGAACCTCTGAGGGGTCTTGCACTGGCACCAGCCGCACCAGCGGCCGGCCGGCCTTGGCGATCACCACCTCCTCCCCCTCAAGGGCCTGGGCCACGTAGCGAGAGAGGTGGGTCTTGGCGTCGTGGAGGTTCACTTGCATGGCCAGGACCCGCAATGGGATCAGCTTAGTCCATGTGCGGCTAAGTCAAGTCAATCAGGAAAGCAGCCAAGTGAGCTGGAAAGGAAGAAGATGATCGCGGAACTTACCCCGCCGCCGTGGCCAACGCGAACCCAACTGCAGATGGTGGCGGCTACGACCCGGAAGCGATCAAGGCTGGGATCCTGGCGGAAGTTTCCGACCTGAAAGAGACGGCCAAGTCGTTCGGTTTCCAGGCCATCCAGGACGGCACCTGGTTCGCCAAGTTCATGAAAAGCTGCTTGAGCAGCTACTCGCTCTAGCCAAGCGCTTCCGTAGAGAGGATGGCAAGCTCGATCAGGCATTGTTCGCCGTTGACGATGTGGCCACTCGGGCCGGGGCCAAGGTGGGGGAGGCCGTTGGTTGGGCCGGCAAACTGTTCAACAAGGAGAAGCCAGCGGAAGCAGCGGATCCCCAGGCAGTGGAGCTCGAAGCTTCGGTGGAGGACAAGACCAATGCGATGATCCTGGACGGGATGGAGCGGTTGACCCAGCGGTTTGCGGCTGGGGAGCTGAGCCAGGAGGAGTACTAAGGGCAGTTCGCGGTGCTGGTAGAGCAGCTGAAGCACTGAAGTACGAATCGATCACAAAGCTCTCGCTCAAGAGCCATCCGGAGCTCACCGAGCGTTGGGTGCTGGACCGCATTGCTGAGCCCTGGTGGAACGGCAGAGCTATCGACACATAGGGCCCCTTGAGCTGTCCTTAGCTATCGGCGAGAAAGCGATCCATCTGGCCAGCAAAGCACGACGTGGTGTGGCGAAACGCGGTACTGATGGCATCATTTAGATGGCGAGCTCAGCAACAACGCCAGTTGTGGCTTTGGAGATAGCGCTGGCAATCAGCTCTTGCCGCTGAGCCAGAAAAGAGTCGAAGTCGTCCGTCCACAAACCTGATTCAGGCTCGCAGGGGATCAGGTGACTACTGAGCACGGCCTGCATGGGGAAGCCGGGTTCGTCACGCAGTTCGGCCATGTAGGCGGAGGGGGCGCTGCAGCTGATGCGCTGGTTGGTGGCGCTGTCGATCAGGCAGCGGTTGAGCACGCAGTCGCGCTGGCGGCTGTCGTAGCCGCGGTCTTCCAGGAACTTGGCGGGGAAGATGTGGTGGTCATCGATGCCGCTGGTGGTGAGCAGCTGATCGTTGAGCACGGCGCGGCTGTGGAAGTCGAGCGGTCGATCACCGCTGGCAAGGGCCAGGCAGATCGTGGCCCGGTAGAGGGAGCGCTGGCGGGGGGTGACATCGCGCAGCAGCTCGGGGTTGAAGCGGAACTGGCGCACGTTCTCGGGTGCGGGTGCCGCTGGATCGCTGAGCCAGGGGATGAGTTCGCCGACATCCCGACCGCTTTGGGTGTTGGGCGACTTTTCGTAGGCCTGACTGAAGGCCGAGCACCAGAACCAGCGTTTGATCTGTTCGCGCTGGGCTCCCATGGCCACACCCTTGCTGGCACCGGCGCGGGCGAGAGCAGCAGCCATCGGCGAGAGCATGGTGTTGAAGGGAAGCCACTTGGGCTGCAGCACCCAGCAGTCGTCGTGGAGGATCGTGAGCGAGAGGGCCAGGCCATCAATCACGGGCTGCCACCAGGTGGTGACCTGCTCGGCGGTGAGGTTGAGCACATCGCCGCGTTTGCAGCTGGGGGTTTTGCCGCTGGCCAGGGCGATGGCCATCAGCACGTAGTAGGGATCGACATCAAACAGCGCGATCAGCGGATGATCGCTGCGGGCCTGCTCCCAGAGTTCGCGGAGTTTGAGGTCGTGACTCCAGAAGCGGGCGGTGAGCAGCTCAAACACGCTGAGCTTCACGCCGCGGTGCGGTTCAGCGTTTCAAAGATGGTGCAGAGCGCAGCGGGTTCGGTGTCTGCCGAGAGGGTGACAACAGGGAAGACGTATTGATCAATGCGGTTGATCCACTGCTATTCTAATTCATGGAGTTGATCTTCCAGTTGATCGCGCTCTGCCCCCTGGCGCGTGCGGGCCACCTGGGAGGCCCACTTGGAGAAGCCTGTGCTGCCCTTGTGGAGCACCGAGAGCGGAAGTAGCAATTGCTCTGCCTGCCGCTCGAAGGCCGCTCGCCGTGTCACGGCACTTTTGCTGTGGCGCAGGTAGTCGATGGCGTCCTCGAAGTCGGCACCATCAATCAGCATGCGGATATCGAGGTAGTAGCGGTGGTCGCCGACCCCGTAAAAGGCTTGGTAGAGGGAGGTGAGTCGCTGCTGACCATCGAGCACCAGAAAGGTGTGTTCGTTGATGGGAGCAGGAGCACCCTCAAATTCACGACTGGAAAAGGCCCGCTGGCGGTCGCGTACGCGCAGAATGCTGCCGGCGGGGTAGTTGTTGGCGATCGAAACGATCAAGGCCTGGGTGGCACTGGGCTCCCAGACGAAATCGCGCTGGAAGTCGGGCAACACCATGTCGCCGGTGTGGATGCGATCCAGCAGATCGAGCAGGGGCTTGGAGTTGGTGTCTTCGTAGATGGTCATGCTGGCTCGCCCTCCTTTTCAAAGAAGGCCCAGGCGGTTTTGTAGTCCTCCACCCGATCACAGCGATCAAAGGGGGCTTCGTACGTGATCGTGCGCTCGATCGGCCCGCCAGGCAGCGTGTCATCAACGATCGTGCGGCTGACCGTGCCAGATGTCATGTCCTGGATGTCCTCCCATCCGGTGGTCTTGTTGGCGCCACGTCCTGTCCCCTTGCGCGGGAAGCCAACGCCGGTGAGCCCCTTGCTGGCGGTAAACACGATGCGCCCGGTGCGGTCGTACCAGGTGTCGCGTTCGTATTGCTGCATCACCGGGAACTGGACGCGGTAGATAGTGATCAGTTCATCGAGCGTGAGGCCGAGGGCCTGGGCCACCAGCACATCGATCTCCACCAGGGCCTGGCGGCGGGAATAGTCGGTACGTAGGGCGCAATCGCGCTGCCAGGCGGGGGTTAGTTTGCTGAAGAAGCTGTTGGGGAGGCGGGGATCGTCTTTGGCCCAGCGTTGCTGTTGGAAGGAGTCGCCCCAGCACTCGCTCCAGAGATCGGCGTAGTGAGTGGTGAGGCAATTCAGCGCAATTATTCGCGCAACCGCAGATGGGGGCAAATGAGTAAAAGGAAGCTGATCGGCTGTGTCATCCCGAAAATTCGCTTTGCCAGTCGTCTTAACAAAAAAGTCGAGCACAATCGACGAGAAAAGAGAAGCAACCGATGCTGCCGTTTTAGAGTTCCTGAATGCGTGAGAATAGCAACCGTTAATATGGGATAGATCTGGTGGATAGATCGCCGAGATCAGAGTTCTTTCTCCAGATTGACTCAGCATCTTGCGGCTTACGACTCGGTAGAAGTCTGTCGCAGGAGGCTTTGCACTCCACGACACCTTCGGGATTCGCGCGGAATATTGTGCTTTGTCAATTGCAGGCCTGTAGTTTGTCCTAGGGGAATAGTCGTCAGGGGCATGGAGAGCGTCAATGCGGTCGTAATGTCCCTTTTCTGTGCAGACTCTGCGTGGGGTCTTGTATAACGGGTTCGCCACATAAAAGTGCGGTCCTGACAGGATTAATTCGTCGATGCTGGGAGGAAAGCTGGTGTCGCGTCGAATTATCCCGTCGACCTTCACCGAATTCGTCTCGTCCCACATCTGCGTAGCAAATACCTCATTCCTGATGTCTAGAATTCTATTCGGGGCCGACGAGAGCTTTTCGAGCACACTATAGAGTTGTTGAGAATGAAGAGCCGGCAACCGAGCTTGCAAGGAGGGCGTTCCGGGTTCGTCATAAAGCTGGGCGAAAAGAGCGAGGCTTTGCTCGCCGACAGGGATCAGGCGCTGGCGATGTCCACTCATATCCCATTTATTGTCTTCGGTTTTAATGCCGCCGATCGCTCCATTGCCGTCGTGGACAAAGCAGGCATCGACGCTTTTCACGTGAAAGAGATTAGCTAAATGAATAAAGCTAGCCTGTCGGCATGGTCCGTAAATGTTGAGACTGTATTTCACCCGGTGACCAATCGGGAAAAGCATCAGCTGATTCTGAAACTGGAAGTGATTGCGAAGACGCCCGTAGAGCACTTCGCGCAATGCTCCGCCCTTCGGGTCGTCATACACGCCCTCAGGATGCAGAAATCCCTGCACCCCCTGACCTGAAGCCACCCGCCACGCTTGAGGCAAGAAGCACTTAAACAGATTCGTCTGACTCCCCTTCAGCAGTGGATAGATCGCCACCGCGTTCAGAAATGCCTGGCTGCCGTTCTGCCCCTCAAACTCCTCCAAATAGGCCGCCCGCAGCTCTGGATGCTGGTCAAACGCATCCACCCGGCGCTTCGCCAGCTCACTCGCGCTCACCTTGCGGATCAGCACCATCGGGTCGGCGTCGCCGATCACGCCCTTTTCCTCCCACTCCACCTTCAGCCATGGCGGATTGCCCACGATCAGATCGAACCCGCCACCTTTCAGCAGATCGGCGAACTCCAGATCCCAGTGCAGCGGCCGGATGCGGTGAGCTACCGCTTCTACCTGGCGCAGCCGCGCAAACTCAGCCTTGAGCCTCTCGACATCCACGAAGCCGTGGCGATCGGAAAAGTCCACCGCCAGTTGCTTGGGTTGGGTGTCGGCAAACAGGCTCCCCTGGCCGAGTTCGGGAGCCACCCCCTGCTCAAGATCGCCCAGGATCATGCTCAGCTCGAGCAGCCAGGTATCACGGCTGGGTAATGAGCCGGCCTGGCGGATCGGCCAGAACCACAGGGCACACCAGTAATCCATCGCCCACTTCAGGCGCAATCGGGCATTGGTGTTGGCCACATCCCTGCCCAGCACTTCCTGCTCCTGGATGCGGTCTTTGAGCTTCAGCGGCGTCCAATCGCCTTCCGTGATTCCCGTGGGGTCTTCCCACACCGGAAGTGGATCAGTGGTGCGCTGGCGCAGTTGCGTTTGCTGCTCGGCCCAGTCTTTCCAGAGCGCGTCCACCAGTTGGCTCAGCCGGAGCAGGTGGGCGATCTGGGCTTCCGTGAAGGGTTCCCCCACAAACGCCTTGTTCCAGCGCGTGCAGCGCTGGATCGCCTCAGGCTCCAGCTCCTTGATCACCTTGTCGCTGTAGGCCGCCATGCCCGGATCCGGCAGCAGGAAGTGGAAGATGGCGTCTTTCGGCAGCTCCGTATCCCAGGCCAGCTCTTCTGGGGCGTGTTCGTGCCAGAGCTTGCGGGGTTTGGCGCTCCGGGCTGTGCTGGTGGGCAGCTGACTCAGCCTGTAGATCTGGCGCCGGGCGCCGATCAGGGAGTTGCCGCACACCAGCTGCTGGCTGAACCAGGGCACAAACGCCCGGCCCTTCTCTGGCGTGAAGATGCTGTTGAGCCAGAGGCTCACCTCGGCCAGCTCCACCGCCACCGGGTTGAGGTCAACGCCGAACACGTTCTGATCGGCCAGGCGCATCTTCACCTTCTGCAGCTCGGTGGCGAACTGCTCGTGGGGGATGCTCTTGCCGGTTTCCTGTTGGCGTCGCTCCAGGTAGGCCTGGGCCAGCTGGTTCACCACCTCGTTCAGGAACGCTGCCGAGCCCATGGCGGGCTCGCACACCTTCAGCTGCAGGATGTCGGCCGCCGTTTTGCCCGGCAGCAGCTCCTTGAGGGCGTACTTCACCAGGCACTGGGTGAGCGATTCGGGCGTGTAGTAGCTGGCGCTCTTCTCCCGGTCGCGCCCGGCCAGGCGGTAGATGAAGCTGCCCTTGGGGTAGCACCTCGGTTTGCCGGTGCTCGGATCGGGCACGATCTCTTCGGCCTTGTAGGCCTTGAGCTGCTCGGCTGTCACGAAGTGGCCAACCTCCAGCTCGTCGTGCGCCTGGCCGCTGGCCTTGGTGGTGTCGTCGTCCCCCTCGTCGTCATCACCGAACTCGCCTTCGTCCTCGCTGGCGGCGGCTTTGCCCTTTTTCGGGGCGGGCTGAACCTCGTAGAGGTCTTCTTCCGCGAAGAACCCCCGGAAGCTGAGCAGGGCCTCATACACCGCACCTAGCTGGTTGATGCCCAGCTGCGAGTAGCTCACCCGGCCGCGCCGCTTGCCCTTGCCCTCCCTGGTAAGCGACATCAGCTCGATCACCTCCCGCAGCACCACGTTGCGGAAGCGCACCCGGCTCAAGGTGGGCACGCGCACTGGGTCGAACAGATGGGCCTTCAGCGGCGTCAGCCGGAAGCTGTCGTGGAAGGGATCGTCGGCATCCGCCAGCGGCAGTTGGGCCGTTTCGTCGTCGCGTTTGGGGTAGCCCTCCCAGATCATCTGGAACAGCCGATTCAGCGAATCGCTGATGTAGGTGCTCTCCTTGTCTTCCTCACTGCCCAGCTCGGCAGAGTCCATGTCCCGCAGGCTCTCGAGGCTGTAGCCGAGGCGATACACGTCGCTGCCCATCGGCGCATAGCCCAGATCGGGCCGGCTCTCGATGTAGAAGAGGAACAGCAGCCGGTACATGTACCGCAGGCATTCGAGCGTGAGCTGGTCGGCCTCGGTCTTGCCCTTGAACACGCCCTCATTGCGGCTGCGACGCCAGTGGATCGCCTCGTTGCCGAGCAGCTCGATCGATCTGCGCAGGGCGTACTTCAGATCGCCGCTCACCTCATAGGCGTGCTTGTGGCTGTTCTCATCCAGTTCATCGAGCAGTGGTGTGCCGCCCCCGCTTGGGCAGGTGTGCTCCCGGTGCAGCAGCGTGGCCGCGGCCAGCAGAGCATCGGGGTTGTTGTCTCCCAACAACGTGCCCAGCTCGAAGCGCAACAGCCGTGAGGCCGCCCACTTCTGCCGATCGATCAGCAGCAGCTGGTCGCGGCTCACCGCCAGCACCCAGCGGGGCGGGATTTCCTGGCCGAATACCCGCTCGCTGATCAGCTCCTCCCAGGTTTCGCCCTCTAGAACCTTGCCCAGAGAGGGATCGGCGATCTGGCATGCCCATGTGGCCGCGATCGTGAGCTCCAGTGGATCGGAGGGCTCATCACTGGGGTTGAAGCACTCCACCACCCACAGCCAGGGTTCGCCCTTGGCGTTGCTCACTTCCGCCAGCAACGGCACCTGGTAAGCCTCGCCGCCGACCAACACCGGCTCGGCTTTGGGGGCCCAGGGATAGCCGAGGACCTCCAGCAGCGGCTGGAAGAACAGCTCCCGCTGCAGCCGCAGCCGCTCGGCGGGGTCACGCGTGATCCCCTCTTCCGCTTCCCGCAGCTTCTGCCAGGGCTTACGCAAGGCCTTGAAGCGCTGCTCGGGGGTGCTGATCTCCGCCGTGGGGTCAGCCTCCCGCTCGGCTTTGGCCTCCTCCGCCCAGCGCTCTCGCACCTTCTTGATGTCGCCCGTGAGCACGCTCTCCAGATAGTGAGCCGAATAGAACTCGTTGGCGTTGCAGATGCCGGGTAGCGCCATGGCTCAGGCCTCCCGGTGCAGCACGGCCACCAGCTTCAGGTAAGGCGCCGGCTCGATCGTCATCACTTCCTCCACGAAGCGCTCGTGATCCTTGAAGCGCTCCTCGATGGCCTTCTGATCAGCGGTGCGCTTCTTGTCCTTGATCTGCCGGGGGCGCTGGTCGGCGGCGTAGGCCAGCTCCAGCTGCTCGATCTGCCGGCCCCGCAAGCGCCGCAGGCGCTCCCGTTGACTCTCCAGCTCCGGCTGCATGCGCTCTTTCCAGCGCTCGCGGCACTCCAGCAGGTACTGGTGAGCCGCATCCACGGCCACCTTGCGTTGCTGCTTGAGGGAGTCGGCGATGGGTGCTCCTGGGTTGGCGTAGCTGTGGCGACCCAGCTGCAGACGCTCGGCCACCGCTGCAAATGGCTCCACCGCCGCCACCCGTAGGCCGCTGCCTGTAAAGCGCACCGCCACCCACTCCTGCACCACCGGCACACCGCGCTGGTTGGGGATCGTGCCCTGCAGCACCATCACCACCTCCCCCGGATCGAGCTCTTCGCTTAGTTGCAGCACCGGCGCCTGGTGGCGGGCAAAGGCGATCAGGCCGCGGTCGCCCAGCCAGTCGACCAGTGGGTGCAGATCCCAGAGGTATTCCAGTTCCGGCCGGGCGCTGTCCTGCCGGCGTGCCTGCTCCAGGGCGCGCTGCAGCGCCTCCGGATCGGTGCTGAGCGCCAGGCGCTGGCCGCGGGGAGGCTGCAGCTCGCGGGGGTAGCGGTCGTAGCGGCGCTGCAGATCCTTCGGGGGGCTGAGCTCAAGGCGCTCTTCTGCCGGGTAGGGCTTGAGGTCGAGCTTCTCGCCCCGACGCTCCATCTGCTCGCTCACCGCCTCCAGCGAGCGCTCCACATAGCTCCAGAGGTTTGGAAACAGGCTGAAGGCCTGACTCCGCTGGACCCCAGGGGCCGGCTCATCGGCCATGACATCACCAGCGGAGGTGTCCCCCCCCTCACTGCCGCCAAACAGCTCATCGAACAGGCCATCACCGGCGGAAGCCTCCAGATAGGGAGCCGCATTGGCCTCCATCCGCGCCTCCAGCCCGGAGGCGTCGCCGGCTTCCACCGCCTTCTCGATCTCGGTTTCTTCCGCTGCCGGATCGAACACCCGCAGGAACACCGAGGGATCGCCGATGTTCTGCTGGGCCTGCGCGTCTTTCCTGATCAGCACCCGCAGGATTTTCTCGGTGTCGCCCATGCCCTCGCTGCGGGAGGCCGTGAGCAGGTAGCGGATCTGGGGTTGCTGCGGCTGGCCATAGCGATCGATGCGGCCATTGCGCTGCTGCAGCGTCATCAGCGACCAGGGAATGTCGAAGTGCACGAGCCGATGACTCAGGTAGTGCAGGTTCAGGCCTTCCGAGGCCACTTCGGTAGCCACCAGGATGCGCAACGCCTCCTTCTCCTGGGCGAACTGCTCCACCACCTTCGTCTGCTCCACGTCGGGCATGGCGCCATCCAGCGGCACCACGGCGCCTTTCGGCAGGTTCAGATCCAGGGCCAGGTGTTCCACCAGGAAGCGCTGGCTTTCGCGTCGACCGGTGAAGATCACGAGCCGGTCCTTCGGGTCCTTGCCCGTCCAGTTCCAGTCAGAACGGATCAGCTGTAGCAGGCGCTGGTACTTGGAGAAGTCTTCGGCGCCGATTGCTTCCAACAGGGGTTCCAGGCGCTCCAGGGCGGCGATGTCGGCCGGGGCTGGTGTTGCTCCAGCCCGCAGCCTTTTGAGGCGGTTGCGCACGGTTTCCAGCGCCGCCATCGGGCTGGAGAGCATGCTCTTGGCCAGGGTGGTGCGGAAGAGCTGGCCCGCCTTGGCTTTGGCATCGGTGTCGGGGAGCTTGAGATCAGCCAGCAGGGCAAACACCCGCTCTTCTCTCTCACTGGCCTGGCACTCCACATCCCTGCTCTCCCGCTCCTTGACGGTCTTGCGCAGGTCGGCGATCACATCCTTGCGGAAGCGCCGTACGTAGAGATCCTTGATGTCCTCCTTGGTGTAGTGGCTCGGGTTGGCGATCGCCGTCGCATCGAGCATGTTCATCAAGCTGGCGAAGCTTTCAGCCTTGCCGTCGTGGGGGGTGGCCGAGAGCAGGATCAGCGTGTCGGATCGGGTGGCCAGGCGGTTAGCGAGGCGTGCCCGCTGGCTCTTCTGGGCACCCTTCGCCCGTTCGGCCACGTTCTGGCACTCATCGATCACGATGATGTCCCAGCTTGCATTTTCCAGATAGCAGCGATACTCCCGATCGTTCTTGAGGGTGTCGATCGAAACGATGGTTTTGTCGTAGTAGTGAAAGACGTTCTGGCTGCTGGAAACCTTGGCGCGCACCTTCTGAATGGCCTCGGAATCCAACCGCACCAGCGGGATCGAGAAGCGGGTCCAGAACTCCTTCTGGAACTGCACCAGCATGCTCTTGGTGGTGACCACCAGGATCCGCTTGCCCCGCCCCCGGCGGATCAACTCGCTGCAGAGGATGCCGCACTCCAGGGTCTTGCCCAGGCCCACCGCATCGGCGATCAGCAGCCGCTGGCGCGGCATCGCCAGAGCTTTGGCGGCCGGCTGCAGCTGAAAGTCCATCACGTCCATCGCCGCCAGATGGCCCACCACCAGGGAGCCATCCGTGGGCACCGTGCGGCGCAGATGGGCCTCGAGGAACAGGAGGCTGTCGCGGTACTGGGGCGAGGGATCCGCCACCAGCTCAGTGGCTTCCGGCTGCAGCACCTTGAAGCTGCCGGCCGCCTGCTCCACCTCCACGATGAAGCGGGCCTCCTTCTCCCCCAGGAAGGCCGACACCCCCACCACATCCACCACCTGCTGGCCATCGGAGCTGCGGCCCAAGCTGCGCACCAGCCATTCGGCGCTGCGGCATTCGATCCGGGCCCCTGGGGCGAGAACGGCGGCGCTCATCGCTGTCTCCTTTCGGTATCGACCACGGTGGCTTCCAGCGCCTCGAGATAGGCCTGCAGGTGCTCGACAAGCCAGGCCGCCAGCTTGGGCCAGGTGGAGGGGTCACGGGCATCGGCCTCCAGGGATTGCGAAAGTCCGTAGCCCTCGCCGTCGCTGATCGGTACGGCCAAGCGCTGCTCGAGCTCCTGCTGATGCTCCAACAGCAAGTCCCTGGACTCCTCCAGGGATTGCCCACGCCTGCCGCGCACGAAGATGCCGCAGCAGTCCACCGAGATGTAGGTCACCACCACCAGGCTGCTGTTCTTGAGCGGATGCCAACGGGAGCTGGCCGCATTCGCGGAACCCCACTGGGCCTGTTCGGGGTGGAGCTCCAGCAGCTTGCTCCAGAAGGCCAGGCGGAACTGGCCGAGGCTTGAGAGCTCCCCCGTCTTGGAGGCCACCTGCTGCTGGAGCTGCCGGTCCCAGCCGTTGGGCTTGGCCACCACTTCGAACAGGGGAGCAACCGGTGAATCACCGATCCGCACCGCCTTGACCTGCACCGCGAAGAACGCGAACGGATCGATGGTGTGATCGTTCAGCCAATGGATGGCTGAGAGGTGGGGATCGCGGAAGTCGCTGGCGATCCAGACAATGACCTGGGCCTCCAGGCCCGCCAGGTAGGTGAGGATCTGGCCCAGGTGGTTGTGGTCAGTCTGCTCTAGCTGGTTCTCGATCAGCACCAATGAGCCGTCCAGGGGGTTGCGGGCCAGCAGGTCCGCGGAGAAGGAGCCCACGCTCACCTCCTGGCCCTCCAGCTCCAGCGGGATCCCCAGGGCGGCCGATAGGCGGCTCAAGTTCTCCGCCAGCCAGGGGGTGAAGCTCAGGGCCTCATGGGCCCATGCCTGCCTGAGATCCACGGCCTCCAGCAGACCCAGGCTTGGGATCTGCGTCATTGCGATCCAGCTGGCAGACGCATGAAAGGAGGCTAGGTGTGATTTCTCACCACGTACGCCAGCTGGGCAAATCCGCAAGCATCCGCAGCTCTGCTTCGTGTCCCAAGAGCCCCTGGTAAGACCTCCGCCGGATGTTGACCGGGCGGAGGCTTGGGTGCGTAAGAACCACCAAGTTGGTACCGAACGCAGCCAGCCCATCGAATGTGACACCACGCCGAACTGGCCCCCCTATCGAACTGGCGATGGATTGAAAGGTGGTGCAATCAAGCAGGTCGCGCAGCTCTGGTGATAGCCGTGCCAAGTGGGGCAACGTCTCCTTACCGAGAACCAACACCACGCGTGGCCGCTGAGCGTCCAACTGCTTCAGGAAGAAGCCGGCGCACCAGTCGACGTAATCGATGTCGCGGCGGCCAGGGCAGGGTCCGGTAGCGCGGTCGCGATGGCGGAGCCCCATGTAGAAGTTGGTGCAAAAGGCCCAGCTGGGGTCGATGCCGGCTTGGTCGAAAAGCGCCAGCAGCACGCGCCAGGTTGGCATGTTCACAGGCTCAGCGCCGCGTTGCAGGCAGTCCGCATAGAAGTCCGCAGTGTGAAAGTCCTGGCCTAGGACCATGATTCCGCCGAAGGGGAAAGGCGGCAGCGGCGACCCGGCTTGCGCCCCAACCAGCCCGAAGCCACCAGGGAAAAATGCCAGGCCAGGGATTGGCTCCGGCACTGGCAGCATCCCGACTGGATAGTCGTGGCGGCGGTGCTGCGTGGCCCAGAGCTGCTCAGAAGGATGCCCGTTCATGCCACCACCCCTGCAATCGCGCCCAGGTAGCGCTCCAACACGGGAGTGACATGCGGATCGTTCAAGGGATCAATCCATTGGCTTGGAGGCGGCACGGACACCACGCTCAGTCTCTTCCTCTCGTAGCGGTCGATGCGAAAGGAGCAGTGTGCTCCCTTGATGCCTTGGACGTCCTCGCCGCCGCTCATATCGGGGCTGCCCAGCAACTCCCTCATTCCTTCGCGGGGGATGGCGCCGACGCAGAGGATCAAGCGCGGCTTCAGCTGAGGGAGTAGCTCGCGCCATAGTTCTCGGCACCACTTCTGTAGATCGCTCCAGCGGTGCTGACGAAGCTCCTTCTCGCCACTGGCGCGGAACGGCGCCCAGTTGGCATAGGTCACACCGTTGAGGCTCAGCCTCGCGATGCGCAAGTACTCGGGTATGGGACCTTGAACCTTTGAGTGCGCTCCCCAGTCTTCGACCAGAAAGGCACTGCCGCGTTCCTGGCTGTAGCGGCCATGAAAACGCCAGTTGCCACCAGCAGCAGGGTGAATCCCCAGGACCAAGGGGCGACGTTCTTCGGCCCATGCGCGTGGGTGGTACCAGAGGCGCCAGCTTTTGTCGAAGCCATAGTTACGGCATGCCTCTTCGATGCGTTGTTCGATTTCGGTGTGGTTCATCATTCAGAGTGAGTTGGTCACGTAGTTCTTGTGCTGGCGGCACGATGAAGGTTTCTGATTTGGTTTTGAAGCCCCCTTCCACTACCGGTGTTCTCCTTGCGCATCAGGCAAGCGACTACTCCCGCTTTTCGATGCCTCCAGAGCCAGCCGTGCCGGGCTCGGCGCCAAGGGTGGAAGCCCAACTCCAAGGCGATGCGAATGATGCGAGGGTCAGTTTTCATGTCTAAGAACCTAATACTTTTGAATACACCCTGGGGTGCTGTCTCTGACTGGCTGAGATGCGGAATCTCAAGCAGCTGAAATAGATCAGTTCGTGCACAGCCCCTACGCAGAGCTAGGCCAGTATCCATTTAGGAACGTCGTACTTATCAAGCTTCTTCTCAATAGCTTCATCAACGAAGGGCCACATCTCTGGGTGATTCTCACTAAGCCATTCGAAGCACGCGTCAAAATCAGGTGCCTGTCCGTCCTCGCAAAACTGAGCCAAACGCTCAGGGGAAACGATGGGCTTGTCCTCAGAGAGCGACTTAAAGATCATTTTCTGAAAATCGCAAAGAATGTCGGCCGCGACTTCGCCATATTGATCGCCAGCCGCTTCTTTAACCTCCTTGGGAAGATCTTTCCTTTCCATTCGCTTGCTATAGGCATATAACTTAAACAGCCGATAGTCATGATCCTGGACTGCTGCCTGCAGGAAGTTGTCCACCAAGACTTCGGCCGCATAAGCCAAATGGGCCCTTTCCTCTTTCCAGAAGTTCCTTGTTGCTTCTTGAAGTGATTTTGCAAAGATCATATCCTCGCTGGACTGGGTGAAGCGAAAGAATTCAATTTCCAAGGCTTTCTGCATGACTGCTGACAGTGAGATTTTGGAGAGCATCGGCTCAATTCGCGCTGCGAACTCATCTGGGAGAGAGATCGTGAATCGCTTGGCCACGGATGAGGCTTCGGTACGACGTTCATAACCATACACCCTGCGTTCATAAGCCGTATGAAAGCCCTGGGGGCTTCACAAACTGTTATGCATGCCGTATGAAAGCCGCTGGGCCCGTTGGCTTGGGGCAGTGAGTGCCGGTAGGCCCCTCATTCGTGCATCAGTCCCAGTGCCCTACAGAGCACCTGTCAACTCGATAGGTAGCGGGGTTAGGCGCGGACAACCTCCCCGCAAAACGGGATCTGGCCAACCTTCCCGGCCGTGGCCCAGAGCTCAGCCACATTGCGGCCGTATGTGTCGGTGGCCTTGGCGGTGCGCATTTGCCCCATAGCCGGCCACGCCAGCAAGGCCCCAAGACTCACCAGACAGGGGAGGACGGCCCTGCGCATCAAGGGCGGATGGACTCCGCAGGAGCGGTGCGCTGCAGCAGCAGTTCCAGCTTGCGATCCTGGCGCTCCAGCACGGCAAGGAAGCCGGCAACGGTGATTCCCAGCACGATCAGCCAGGCCAGTGAAGTCCAGCCCACAAGCTGCCAGGGGTTGGGGCCAACTGCGGCCCTTGGAGGCATTCCCGGTGGTGCCGGTGCCGGCCGCCACGAGCTGCTGGGGACCCCGTGCTGCTGGGGCTCCAGATCCAGCATGAGGCGCAGCAGGACTTCCGGGGTGGCCGGCACGAGTGCGGAACTGGCCTCGGCGTCACTGAACCGGCCAGCAAGGAGCTCACGGCAGCGCTGCAGTCCGCCGCCGGCCCAGAACAGGCCCCAGGCGCGCTTGTCCATCTGCAGGGCCACCCAGCGGTGGGGGCGAGCGTCGTTGCGGATCAGCTGAGCGGCCTTGGCCAGCGTCCAGCTGCGGCCTGCGGCCACTGAGGTCTGCGCCTCCAGCAGCAGGCGGCCCTGCGGATCGCGGCTGTAACCCGTGGCCACCTGCAGGGAGAACACATCGATGATCTGCACCCGGCTGCTGTGCCGCCGAGGCTCCTGACCTGGCGCCCAGAACACCAAGGCCTCGCCCTCTGTGCTGATGCAGGCGTCGGTCTGGTTGTTGGGGGGCATCGTGCTCACAGGCGGGGCGGCCGCAGCTGAGAACTGGGGGGTCTGCAGCCATTCAAGGCCAGGCTTTGGCTGGCCGTTCCGGATGTTTTCTTCTACGCCCTACGGGGTGGAAGGCATGGGATCAGCCGGGGCGATTCAAGCGCTGCAGTCGCAGGGCGCTCACTGAGGCGATGGCTTCGAAGTCGGCGCCGAAGCTCACCAGAATGGCGTCGTGATGCATCGCCACGGCAGCCACCAGGAGATCAAGGCTGAGCACGGTGCGGCCAGCCTGGCGGCAGGCCTGGCCCAGGGCGATCGCGCGCTGCCATAGATCCTGTGGTGTGGGCAGGCAGGGCAGGGTGGCGAACTGGGCCTCCAGCAGGCGAGCCTCCTCCGGCCGGGCAGAGCGGAGCACCTCAAAGAGCACCGGTTCGGCCAGATGGGCTGCGGGATCCAGCACGTAGGGGGCGATGAACTGCTTGAGCGGGGCCGGGCTGCGGGCGCGGGTGAAGTCGATCCAGAGGCTGGTGTCGAGCAGCAGCGTCACGAGGCGGTCTCCTGATCACGCTGGCGCTCACGCTCCTGGTCGGCCTCGAAGTTCTCCAGCTCCACGCCCCACTCACCGCTGAGGAAGCGCTGGGCGATCTGGGCACGCCGCCGCCGCTGCAACGCCTCCTCCATCAGGCGGCGGATCGCGGGCCCCTTCTTGCGCTCGCCCGTGAGATCCAGGATTTCAGCCATCTCTGTTTCAGAAAGCTCAACGGTGACTTTCATGGTTTTCACCTCAGAGAATCTGACTCTAAGAACAGCAGGGCGTGTCTGGTCGATCCTGCCGAGGTGCTCCAGCTCCACCACTGCAGCGCCGCCTCCTCCCGCTCAGGCATAAAGCCCTATTGCCCTCGCCGCCTGGTCGTCCGATCGTGACGACATCAACAACCGGGAGGCTCCAGAGCATGGACGACACCCCACCTGAGCAGCCGCCAGGAGTGCGCTGACGATCCGGCCCCTGCTCCAACACTCTCAACGGATCACTGGCTTCCCTGGCGTGTGACACCTTTTCGTGAAGCGTCGCCGTCCATCGCACCGCCCTAGGTGCCCCGGACCCAACGGGAAGCCCCACTGGAACCCTGGCCCCAGGTGCCAGCGTCAGCAGCTCCGCCCAACAAACCATGATCAAAGCCCGGTGGCCTCGTCGCCGGGCTTTGTTGTGTCTTCGCGTGCTGGAGATGGCCCCAATAGAAAGGGCGCCCCGAGTCGAGCGCCCTACTGCTTCGCAGAAGCCAAGGGCTAGGGCCGGTTGCCGGGTTGTGGATCTACACCGTCCGGGTCGAAGCCTCTGATTCACAAATAGATCCGCTGGCCCGCCTTGTCAGTACGGCAAGCCGATCACGGCTCCAAGGCAGCAAGCTCGACCAGGAAGGCCTTGCTCACCACTGGGGGCCGCAGGCTGCCCAGCCGGCCTTGCGTTTCTCACCCCAGAGCCTGATGGCCTCCTCTCGGCTGTACTCCCGGCGGTGCTTGAGCAGCGGGATGAGCTCTCCGGGTAACAGCTCACCACTCACGACCTCGAGCCTCTGACTCCAGCGGTCGTAGCGGACCGGCCGGAAGTGCAGCACCTGGCGGCCGTCGCTGAGCCAGCCCTCCTGGGGCGAAAGCGGAGGTCGTTTGCTGGTGGCCATGCCCTGCTCATCCCACCTCCGGCGCCCAGCCCCGTTGGCGCGTCATGTCATCGGTCCAACCCTGGCAGCGGTGAGTGAGGTGCTCTCCCTGAGCCAGCAGGCCCTGGTGCAGTTGGCAGGTGAGCACCGGGATGCAGTTCACCCCAGCGTGGTGCCTGAACCAGTGGCAGGTCATGCAGACCTTGCGGCTGCGGGTGGTGACCAGCACCTGTTCATCGAGACAGGGCCACTCCTCGACAGTCGCTTCTTCCCCGGTGGGGTCCGTGTCTCGACGGGAACCGCGAAAGCGAGCAGGGGGAGCAGACACGAGACCAACAGGCGAGAAGTACGCCCGTACTAGCAGGAGTGCTTTCGAGTTGGCCAGCGCGGGCGCGACGTCCTGCGCCCGTGGCGGCTGGAGGGCGGCTCGACACCACGGCCAGGATGCCCCTGGCGGGGCGCGGCGCGGGTGTCCGTCGCGCGCCCTCCATGACCGCCATCGCCTGCATCGGCGTCGAGTTCCTCGAGCCGGCCGATCACCCCGGCGCCCTGGCCCGCATCTGGTTCCTCGATGCCACCGGCCAGGCGGTGCGCCCCTGCCGCCTGGTGCCCGCACCGATCGCCAAGCTGCGCGGCCGGCAGCTGCAGCACTTCTTTGGCGGCGAGTGCTCGCTCTGGTTTCGCTGAGGCCCACGGGGCTCGACGCCAGGGCTTTGAGCCTCGTGCTGGCGGGGTTCTTGGCCCAGCACGCACGACACTCAGCCGCCTACATGGCGCGATCGCCACTGCCCCTGTTCGGTTGCAGCCGTTGACGAACGCGGCTGGCGGAAGCAAGGAGGAACAACCCTTTTCACGTCTCCAGCAGGTTTTCGAGCCCATCACCGCCGGGCAGTCGATAGACGCCGAAATCGCGTCGATCCAGCGTCGCAATGCGACGCAGCCCATGCTCATGGGCCAACCAGAGCAGCGAGGCATCGGCCAGATCCATCGGCAGATCGCCGTACTGCCGCATCCAGCTGGCCATCAACTCCAGGGCGGATCCACTCAGCTCCGCCACGCTCAGGCCACCAAGTGAGACCCACCCGAGAAAGCGCGGTGCCACATCCGCCGGAATCAGATGACAGACCTCGGTGAGAACCGGCCAGGTGGACACGAAAGCACCGCTGTGCTCCAGGAAAAAAGCAGCACAGGCCTCGTGGTCCTGGTCACTGCGATCGAACCAGGCGACAAGAGGGCCGGTATCGAGGAGGGTGGCACCACGAAAGCCGGGGCTGTTCACCCTTTCGGCTCGCTCAGTCGTTGCTGCACGTGTTGCCGGCCCAGCTTCTGGCGGAGTTGGGCCGAATGGTCCCGTCCCCGGCTGGTGCTGGCGCTGCCTGGGGGGCCGCTGGAGAAGCTGCCGATCAGACCAAGGCGCTCAGCCAGGGCCGCAGGGCTGGTGGATTGCCGCTGCAGCAGCTCAAGACCGGCCTTCACGACCTCGGTCTGGCTGAGACCAAGGGTCTGGCACAGGCACTCAAGCCTGGCTTCGCTGCCGTCATCCAGGCGTACGGAGATCGTCCGCATCGCTGTGCCTCACTGTAATACGTTGATAATACAAGGGATTGGCTGGATTCGCCGGACAGCCTCTCGATCCAGAACCAGGCGTCACCCAGCACCGCTGGGGGTTGGTTCCCAGCTGGCTGAAGGACACCCGCGGCAAGAGCCGGCTGGGAAGCGGCGATTCCGCTCGACTGGT
This sequence comes from Aphanothece microscopica RSMan92, assembly GCF_046613545.2. Taxonomy (NCBI): domain Bacteria; kingdom Bacillati; phylum Cyanobacteriota; class Cyanophyceae; order Chroococcales; family Aphanothecaceae; genus Aphanothece; species Aphanothece microscopica. The sequence goes on from NZ_JBKKKY020000018.1 coordinate 19,251, forward strand.
TGTGGTCTCCCCGAGTGGTCAACGCTGCTGTGACCAGGGGTCTGCATGGCTTCAGGCGTGGATCCGAAGCGTTGTGAGGCATCGGCTCGTCGGCCTGGAACTCAAACCCTCCCAGCGCCATTTCCAGCACCAGCCAGCCGCCGACCCTGATGAGACAGGCCTGGCTGCGGCGCCGGTTGTGATCAGCGCTGCGGCGTGACGCTGGTGGCGTGTCAGCCATGAAGAAGGGCGCCCCGTGTCGGGCGCCCTTGGGCCGGTTGCAGGGTCTCGGCTCGCGCTGCCCTGGTCGTGGCCTCTGATTCATTGATAGAGCCGTTTGGCGATGGTGTCAGTACGGCAACCCGATCACGAGGGTGGGGCCTTGGCTCGGCTCAGAACAGTCCCCAGCCGTGCCTCGATCAACCGGCAGCACTCCTGCACGTCGCTCGCGCTCTCCACCCCCTCGCCGAGCGAGCAGAAGAAGTCCCACCACAGAGCCGGCACCGCCAGCAAGATCAGTGGCCTGCCGCCGTTGAGCGCATGGGCGGCTTCCGAGGCTGTGCCGGGGCCACCGCCCCCGCAGACCACCACCACATCGGCGCTGAGCACGTTGATCACGTTGCGGGCCTTGCCCATGCCGGTGAACAGGGCCAGATCCAGGTCCGCCGTGTTTTGCCTGTCGTCAGCCTTCCCTTCATCGGGCAACACCCCCACCACCAGGTGCCCCTCCACCCGAGCCGCGCCGCGGCTGGCCGCTGCCATCACTCCAGCCGGGCGGCCACCGGTGAGCAGCACCCACCCCCTGGCGCTGATGCACTGCCCCAGCTCCTCGGCCAAATGCATGGCCTCCGCTGAGGCCCCCTCCCCCGCACCCATCACGCCCACCACCGTTCGCCGGTTGCTCATGCCACCTCCGGACACCAGCCCCGCTGGCGCGTCAGGTCGTCGGTCCAGCCCTGGCAGCGGTGGGTGAGGTGCGCGCCGTGGGCGATCAGGCCCTGGTGCAGCTGGCAAGTCAGCAGCGGGATGCAGTTCGCCCCGGAGTGGTGGCGGAAGAAGTGGCAGGTCATGCAGACCTTGCGGCTGCGGGTGGTGACCAGCACCTGCTCATCGAGATAGGGCCACTCCTCGATCGGACTCTCGAGCCGGGAGGCCAGTGCTGCTGGAGAGGGACGGGGAGCCGCCATGGACCATTCGATGCGTACGCCTGTACTAGCACGGTTTCCGGCTGTCGCGACCATCGGCCGCTCGATGGCCGCAACCCACTGGCCGAACGAGACGCCTGCCGTGACGAGCGGGCCCCGGGCCCTGGCCGGACCAAAGGCAGCCCGAGCCACTAACACTTCTGCGGCTGTCACATGACCCCTTATTGAGAACAGTGAGAGTCGTTGCGGTGCAATGCCTTTGCTTGATCCCTCTGGAATGAGGCTGCGGCGGTTCTCGGGATGCCCAACCGCGGGACTCCCGGAGCCGGATCACCAGGGGGCGATCCTACGGCTGACCACCAAATCTGGCGGTCGATCAGGCGCAAGGCTCCACCGGTAGTGGCAAGACCCCGTGAAACGGTCAGAAGCCGGTGCTAGACCTTGGAGTCCGCACGGCACGGCCCTTCCACGCAAGAAGGGCCCAGGGACTCTGACCTCCCTGAGCCTCCCCTTGCGGGTTACTCCACTGGTCTTGGAGCACCTTCATGCTGAATCATCCCGGGCAGCCTCCGGAGCCCGATCCGCACGACTCCACAACCTCCCATCCATGGGGTGGGACTGGGTCTGCGCCGCTCAACCGCTCCCACCAGGTGACATCGATGGGGATGTCCCGGCCAGGGACGGCAGTCGATCACGCCTGAGGGGAGAGCGGAACGATGGCGACGGATCAACCGACGCGAGCCCTGCTCCACAAGGTGGTGACGACAGCGAAAGGGCCCTCCGGCACCTTCTACACGGTTGCCTACTTCGAAGACCCCGAAGGCGACAAGCTGCTGGCGTTCGCCAGCTCTGAGCACTTCGGGGACCTGAATCTTCTCCCGCTGATGACAGGCCACGAGCTCGCTTTGGCCTCTGGAAGCGGCTGCCTGGAAGTGTTGCCGCTGCACCTCCAGAGCGAAGAGGTGCAGCAGCACATCGCCGAGCAATGTTCACCCCTGTCTGGCATCCGTCCCATGCCCACCTTCGGTTGCTGGGCTGATGCCGGCGCGGCGCGATTCAACCCCGAGGAGACCTCCTGAGCGGCTGCGCCCCAGCGGATCCCTCCATCAGGCAGCGACCTGCTGGTGCTGCACCAGGTAGGCCTCGATCCAGTCGTGGTGACGCTTCTGCAGGATCCGATCGGCGATGGAGGTGGCCTCCTGGGGCACCTGGAACCGCTTGCGGAATGCCTTGGTGAAGACCTCCAGCACTGGCCGAGGCAGACCGCGCAGGGTGGAGAGGACCTGGCGGATGACGGCGGGGTCGAGGGGCGTCAGGCCGGGGTCGTCGCTGGCTTCCGCTACGGCGGTCGGGGCCACGGGGGACGGGCTGCGCTGGATCGATCGTGTGCCGTTGCTGGCACTGACAGGCAGAAGAGCGCTGCTCTCCCCTGTCGCCTGGGTCACCTCCCGCTGCTGCTTGTCGTAGAGCGCCAGGCCGAAGGGATTCCCGAAGGTCATCAGTGCCCGCTTCATGGCGTCGGTTTCGGCCTCCTTGAGGGCGGACTCATGGGCCTGGCCCAGATCGGCGTCGATGCCGTGGCCAGCACCGCTGCCCTCACGGATCACCGCGGCTGCACTGGTGGTGCCGCCGACGGTGACGCGGACCCGGGCGGTGTAGGTGACCCCCCAGCCGGGCCGGGCCTCCCGGCCTGGGCCCCTGGCACCGATGGGGCGCTCGGCCTGGTTCACGCAGCGGACCTCGATGGTTTCGCGCTGCCAGCCATCGAACCCGAAGATCCGATTGGCTTCCGCGATCACCTGCCAGCCCTCCAGGTAGCTGACCTTGGTGCGGCCCTGCTCGCGCTGGCGCACCTTGGCGCGATCGAGGGGGGCACAGAGGGAGGCGATCTGCTCGGCGGAGAAGGTGCAGGTCATGGCTTCGAAGGGGTGAGTGGGAAAAGGGACCGGGATCAGTGGACGGACGTTTCAGGCGGCAGCGGCTCGATCAACACCCAGCAGGGCGGCTCGCTGCAGTGGATGTGATCCGGCGAGGGCCGCCGGCCCGGCTTGCGGGTGATCGGCACCACCCAGCTGCTCAGCCGTGTGGACCAGATGTGGCCCCTGGGCCGCGGGCTGGTGGGTGTGGTGGTGGAGCCGGCACTGCCGTAGGTGGAGAGATCCATGGGTTCTGACGTGGTGGAGATGTCGACTGGAGGCGTGTCTGGGCCCGCCCCTGCAGCAGGCCCCTGTGAAAGGGGGCACTGCCCCCTCAGTGGATGCGCCAGGAGCGGCGGGAGAGGAGCTGGACGCCAGGGATCTGCTGGCCGGCCTTGAGGGCTTCCTTGATGGCGGCCTTATCGGGCTGGCTGGTGGTTTTCACCGTCAACCACTCGGGTTCGAGGGCCTGCTCGTCGTCGATCACCACGGCCTGGGATCTGCGGCTGCTGAGCTCGTGGTTGGGGAAGGAAAAGCGAGTGGCCGCCGGCTGCAGGCGGGTGAGGACCAGCACCAGCGATTCCTCCAGGGCATCGGCCCGGCCGGCATCGGAGCGGGCAAGCTCCGTGAGCCGTTTGGCCTGCTGCTGGCGGTAAGCGGCCTGGCCGCGCAGGTGCTCGATCACCCAGCAGGTGGCATCGGCCTTGGCCGCCAGGGCCTGCCTGTTGCCTTCCTCGGCCAGCAGGGCGGCCTCCAGCTCAGCGAGGGCTGACTGGCGCTGCTCGGGGTCATCGGACTCCAGCTGCTCGGCCAGTTGGCTGATGGCAGTGGTGAGCTCCTGGGCCTCGATGCCCAGCTGCCAGAGGGAACCGGCGCGCTGCAGGGAGCAGGCCGGGCCAGCGGCCTTTTGGGGAGCCGCTGCTGGGGCAGTGGCGAGAGCGGCGGGAACGGTGGGGATGGGGGTGAGAACAGGCATGACGGTGAGAGGGGGATGGGACAGAGGCGCCAAGTGGCGGGGAAGGCTTCAAAGGCAAGAGGCCGCAGCCGGATCGGCCCAGCGGCCGGCTGATGGGCTGACTTCCACCACGGTGATGGGCACCGGCGCACGGGAAGCCATGCGGCGGGCCTGCTGCACCAGCGAGGCCGTGCCGGCGCCACCGGGGAAGGCCACCACCAGCACGGAGACCAGAGAACCAGCAGTGCTGCAGGCCTCTGCCTGGGTGATCGCCAGCTCGAGCAGCTGCCGGTTGCGGATCGGCCCGGCGGCCCGGCCATGGCGCCGCCATTCGGCAGGAAGGGCATGAGCCGGCCAGCCCAGCTGATGGGCAGCACGGGAGATGGCGGCATCGGCGCCGCGGGCCCCGCCATGGAGCAGCAGATGGACAAGCCGACCACCGCTGCGGGCGAGAAGCTCCGCCGCCACGCGCTGATGGGGCCAGGCCAGATCACGACCGCCACCGGCAGCGATCACAATGGAACGAGACGGGCCCATTGCGGGCCCGGAAGAATGACAGACAGCCATGGAATCAGTTGCCGTAGATGACAACTGATCGGGGCATCATGCCGCTCGTGCAAGCGCGGCAATGATGGCGAGATCAGGGGATTATGTTGCCGCAGGCGATGGGCTCGGGGCCTTTGGCGCAGCTCTTATTCTACCAGAACACGTGTACTTCTGATTCTGCAGACCCGCTGCGGTAACTGGCTTCTCCGGGGCTCTGTCTGAGGCGGATGGGCCTGGATGAAGTGTCAGCCAGCTGGCCATCTTGACCACCGGCCTGAGGCTCCAGGCCTGACGGACAGCCGCGCAGCCGCGCGAGGCAACTCCTCGCAACCAGCGCCCCTGATCCACCACCTGCGGCCCGAATACGCACCGCCACCGCAGCCGCGGGAGAGGCGCCGGGCAGAGGTGACCTCAGCCACCCATCCCGGCGGCGGCGAGGAGCAAGGAGATCACGCGAGCGCAAGGGTCGGTGACCGCGCAGCGGCCTCACCGACTCGCGCAGCCCTTGTGCCGTGTGACACCATCACGCCCCGCTGCCGGGGTGGCTCCAAGGCTCAGAGCATGGCCGGGGTGCCGACGCACACCCTTGAGCCCTGATCGCTGGCGAGGACTTCGATGCCGCAGCGGATCCTCTCCCGCAGGGCTCCCACATGGCTGATGATCCCGATCATTCGCCCCCCTTCCCGAAGGCGGTCAAGTTCATCCATCGCCAGCTGCAGGTTGTCGGGATCCAGCGTGCCGAAGCCCTCGTCGATGAACAGGGCATCGAGATGCACCCCGCCGGTATGCGCCTGCACCGTGTCGGCCACACCGAGCGCCAAGGCGAGCGAGGCCTGGAACGTTTCGCCGCCCGAGAGGCTGCTCACCTCCCGCTCCTCGCCCGTGTAGGCATCCAGCACCCGCAGGCCCAGGCCGGCATTGCGGCCACCGCGGCCGCCCTCATCAGTGAGCCGTAGCTGATAGCGACCCGACGTCATCAGCTCCAGCCGCTGGTTGGCATAGCGGCAGATCTCCGCCAGGTAAGCCGAAAGCACCCAGCGCTGCAGGGAGATGAAGGGAGCTGCTTTGCCCAGGCAGCGATCGGCCACAGCACTCAGCAGCTGGGCGCGTTCACGCTTCTGCACCAGGGAAACTTCACCCTCACGATGCTCGCCGGCCAGCCGTTGAATCTCGCCCTGGCCACGGCGGGCTTGGGTGTGGCGCTCCACGGCCGCCGTCCGCGCCGCATCAGCTGAAACCACCATCTCTGCAGCAGCAGCGGTGTCCGGTCGCTCCTGGGGCAGGTCGGCCAGGTCCGGCGAGGCCAGGATGCCGGTCTGCCCGGTCACCTCCTTCTCAAAGGCCTCGATCCGCTGCTCCCACTTCTGACGGACAGGTTCATCCTTGAGGGCCGCTTCCACAGCCCTGACATCGGCAAACTCCGATCCGCTCAGTTCCTTCTCCAGACGGGCTGACGCCTGCTCCAGCCGCGTTGTGGCACTGGTGCTGGCCTGGCAGCTTCCCGCCAGTGCCTTCAGGGCCGCTTCAAGGGGCACGAAGGTCTGGAGCACAGCCTGCGGATCGACACCCTCCCCAAGCTCCTTGACGATTTCCGCTGACAGGGTTTCGGCCCGCTTGGCTTCATCGGCGGCGGTCTGGCCCTGCAGGGCAATCTGCGTCGTCGCCGTCTGGATCGCTACCTCGAGGTCCCTCAGGTCCTGGTCGTGCTGGCTGATCGCCGCCTCCAAGGTGTCGACCGTCTTGGCCAGGGCTTGTGCCGCAGCCAGTGCTTCGGCGGATTGACTGGCTGCCTTGCGGGCAGCCTCAGGATCGTTGGCGGCATCGCCGGCCTTCTCGAGCACCGCCTTGCGTGCGGCCAGGGCTTCGGCGACCGCCACCGCAGCATTCTCGGCAGCGTTGGTCGCCGTGGCCAGAACGGTCTCCGCCGCGGTGATCGCGTCGTCGCTGACGGCATCCTCCGAGGGCTGGGCTGGCGCGGGATGCTCCAAGGAACCGCAGACCGGGCAGGGGGCACCGTCCTCCAGGCCCCCAGCAAGGCGGGCGGCCATGCCGGCGATCTGACGCTGCCGCAGTGCCACAAAGGCCGCGTTCGCCTTGCTCACCTGCGCATCGGCGCTCGTCTTTGCGGCGACGGCATCGCCCTCTCTTTTCTGGGCTTTAGGCAAGGCGTCTACAGCCCCGGCACGCTCGCGGGCCTCCTGGGCCGCCCGCTGCAAACCGTCGAGTTGGTCACGGGCCGAGCAGGCCTTGGTGAATGCTTTGGCGGCCGCTTCCCGCTCCTGCTGCCTCGTTTCCTTGGCGGTGGTGCTGGTGGTTCGCTCCGCTTCCGCCTTGCTGGCCAGCCCAACAGCATCTTCAGCCTTCTTCTTCGCTTGGGCCGCCTCAAGAGCCTTCTTCGCCAGTCCACTCACTTCCGCCCGACGCGCCGCCAGGTCGCTGGTCGCCTCGTTCAGGTCTTCCAGGCTGGGTAGGGCCAGCAGGTCGAGCACGACCACCGAGACCGGCAGGGCCTGCGCGTCGTCCCTGGCACGGATGGCGGCCTGCAACTGCACCTTGATGCTGCCCTGCAGCGTGTTCAGGGCAGCTCGCGCCGATCGTTCTGCATCCACGCTGGTGCGCAGGGCCTCGGCTCTGACAGCAGTGGCCAGCTGCAGCTTCAGCATCTCGACCGTGTCCCGCTGGGCTTCCAGTGCCTCGAGCTTTGCCTTGGCTACATTCCGCCGATCCCAGCGGTCCGCCACCTTGTCGATCTCGGCCTTCGCAGTCTGGGCCGACTTCCAGGTTGCGGTGGCCTGCTTCAGAGCACTGTCCGTTCCCACCACCACCGCAGCAATCTGCTCGATTAGTCGATCCAGGCCCGCCTGATCCGTTGGCACTGCTTCACCGGCTTGCGCCTCCTCCTCTTCCGCCTCACCCTCCGCTGGGGTTGGGGCAAAGGGGCCCCACTCATGGGCAGCCTGGTTGCGCAGCACCTCCTGGGCCCTGTTCTGCTCGGCCACCTCGCCGCGGGCAGCCTTGGCCTTGTCCTCCAGCCAGTAGCCCGCCTGCTCGAACACCACCGTGTCGAACAGGGTCTTGAGCAGGGCCTCTCGCTCGTCGGCCTTGGCCCGCAGCACCTCGGCGAACTTGCCCTGGGGCAGCAGGATCACCTGCCGGAACTGCCCGGCGTTCAGACCCACCAGACCCTCCACTTCCCGGGTGACTTCGGTGGTCCGACTGACGATCACTTCCCGCTCGGTGCCGACCAGCCGGTAGAGCGCTGCCTGCGGCGCCTTCTCGGTGGTTCCCTCCCCCCGGGTCTTGAGGGCTATGTAGGCAGGGGAACGCTCCACCAGGTAGCGGGCCCCGCCGGAGGAGAACTCCAGGCTCACCCGTGGCACCGCCGCGGGTTCGGCGTGGTCCGATTTCAACGCCTTGACGCTGCGATCACCCGACACCTCCCCGTAGAGCGCGAAGCAGAGGGCATCAAGCAGGAAGGTCTTGCCGGCACCGGTGGTGCCGTGGATCAGGAACAGGCCTTCCTGGCTGAGCTCATCGAAGCCGATCTCCACCGGCTCGGCGTAGGGCCCGAAGGCCTCGATCCTGAGGTGATGGGGTTTCACCGCTCCCCTCCCTTGCTGACCGCTTCGAGGGCCTCCTGCAGGAGTTCAGCCTCCGCTTCGCTGGCTTCTCGCCCCTGCTGATCCGCGAAGAACGACGTCGCCAACGCCAAGGGCGAGGTGGACTGCCGCACCTGTTGATTCCGCTCACTGGCGGTGGAGCGGACCACATCCGGCGGCCGGTGTCGCAATTCGGCCACGTGGGGGAACCGCCCGCGCAGGCGAGCCATGGCCTGCAGGGGCAGCGCCTCGTCGGTGAGGATCACCCGCACCCGAGCCTCCTCGGCCGAGGCGAACTGCGGATCCGTAAGCAGTTGCTCGATCCCACCCTTGATGGTGCACAGCGATCGCCCCACCCCCAGGGGCACGATCTCCACGGCTGCGTTGCCAGCGGCATCCAGCTCCACGATCCGAACCGACTTGGTGTGGTGCTGCTCCGAGAAGGAATAGGGCAGGGGGGTGCCGGAGTAGGCCACCCGTGGTCCATCCAGTTGCTGGGAGCCATGCAGATGGCCCAGGGCCACGTAGTCGAAGCCGGCGAAGGCTTCCACACTCACCCGATCGACGTTGCCGATGGTGAGCTCCCGTTCCGATTCGGAGCTCTCCCCGCCCGCCACGAAGGTGTGGGCCACCAGCACCGAACGGTGATCCGGGCGCCCCTGCAGATCCCGGCGGATCCGATCCAGTGCCAGGCGGGTCACGTCCTCATGGCGCAGGCGGGCCGGCACTGGTGCAGCCTCCTCATCTGCGGAGCTGGCCAGACCTGGCCCATCCACCGCTGGCTCCAGATAAGGGAGGGGGTAGACCGCCACAGGTGAACCTCCAAGCCGTGGGCTCACCAGCACAGGTTCGTGGGCCCGACGCACGTCACCCCGGATCGTCACCCCGAACGAGCTCAGCAGGGGGTCATAGATCGACACCCGCACATGGGAATCGTGGTTGCCGGCGATCGCCACCACCGCGGCTCCGGTCTCTCGCAGTTGGGCCAGGGCGTCGTTGAACAGCTGCACCGCTTCGGCCGGGGGAATCGCCCGGTCGTAGATGTCGCCCGCGATGAGCACCGCATCGACGGATCCCTCCTTGGCCAGCTCCACGATCCGGGCCAGGGCAGCCGCCTGGTCTTCGAGCAGGGAGCCCCCGTGGAAATTCCGGCCCAGGTGCCAGTCAGAGGTGTGAAGCAGCCGCATCAGAGAGTCTTGCTGTCAGTGTCCCGGCACGGGCAGATGCTTGCCGCAGTGGCCGATCACGACCCTTCCCGCCTCAGGATCCCAGAGGAAGTGAACCCGCAGGGTGCGATTCACCGAATCCTTGACGCCGATCTTCAGGTGCTGCCACATCACCACCTCCTCTCCCCGGTAGCTGAAGGTACGTGCGCGCCTGGCCGTGGGGCTCTTCTCGATGCCATCGGATTCGCGGGCCGCAAAGGCATTGGCTCCGAACACCTGGATACCCACCACATCGGGCTGGCCGGCCAGACGGGCTTCTCGATAGCCGGTGGCCAGTCGCCAGAGCCGTTGAAACAGCCGGTCCCCCTGCTCGAAGCCGGCCGCTTCATCAGCTGATTTCCAGGCCGAGTCGAGCACCACGAAGCTCTCCGGGCAGAGCTCCTCCACCAACTCCAGGATGCGGCGGGGCTTGAGACCGGCAGCGGTCTTCTGCAGCACGTCCAGCAATCGATCCGTGAGTGCTTCTTCCGTCTCCTGCGCTGCTGCTGAGGTCAGGACGGATGGGGCCTCCAGGCCTCCACCAACCCCATCACTGAGTTCATAGAAGAAGTCGAGTTCTTCCTGCTTCAGTGCCAGGGAATTCTCCAGCTCCTCGCGCTCCAGCGTCAGACCATCGTTCTCCTTGATGGCCAGGTCGAGCTCCTGCTTGGCAATGGAGAGAGCCTGGGCAAGTTTCTCGGCCTCTGCTTTGGCAAGGTCCTTCTGGTCCTCGGCCTGCTCAGTACGTTTCTGCTGCTGCTGCCGGCTGTTCTCGAGTTCGCGCCGAAGGCGCGCCTCATCGGCGCGGGTGGCGGCCAGGCGCTGGCTGATCTCCTCCTGCTTGCGCTCCAGCTCCTCGAGTCGTTCCTTGCGCTCGCGCTGGCGGGAGGTCTCACTCGGCAGACCGAACTGGGAGCGGATCAGTTGCTCCACGGCTGCCTCATCGGCAGGGGCACGCCCCGTGGAGTCCGTGAGACTCAGGTACCAGGGATAGTGGCGGCCATCCTGGGTGGGGTAATAGCTGTAGCCGCACTTGCTCACGTCGTAGGCCTGGCTGAGCAGCTGCTGCAGTTCACGAAAGGCGGTCTCCGTGCCGCTGATCACCAGCCGCATCTTGTCCGCGCCTGAGGTGCGATCGAAGTCCCAGGCGAAAGCACTGTTGACGCCCAGTTCCTTCAGCCGGCGGCTGGCCTTCTCGATCGGAATGGAGATCTGCAAGCGGAAGGCGTCCCGCCTGGAGGTGGTGGACAGACCCGTGACCACCGCCGCCAGGCCGGTGGCGACATCGGGAACCTCGGCAGCAATCAGCTCCGCCATGTCCTTGGGGATGTAACCGATCCACTGCTCCTGCCAGAACACCTTCACGGCATTCGGGTCCCACGGGTTGTCCGGTTCGTGGCGCAGCAGAAGGGGATCGCCGATGGCGATGCCCAGCGCCATCTTCTCGGGGGCATCCGCGAGGCGATAGGCCAGGAAGGTCTGGAGGATTTCGCCAGTGTTCTGTTGCTGCCGCAGTCGCCGCGCCGCCTGCCTCTCGGCCGAGCCGGCAGCCTCCAGATCCCGTAGCCCTCGAAACAGGTTGCCCTTGGGAGCCATCGGCGGAAGGCTGCATGGCCGTGCTGAAAAGAACCCTAGGTAGCCGCCAAAAGAAAGAGCCCGCTGTTGCAGTGGCCTGTCTGGGGTCTTAGCACTCAGCCATCAACCGGCAGAGGCGGTTGAGCTGGATCACCTCTTCGACCTGGGCGGCGATGCCGCTGGAGAGGGTGGGGCTGCCCACCACGATCGTCAGGCACTGCCCCCGGCTGATCGCCACGTTCAGTCGATGGGGATCAAGCAGGAAGCCCAGCCCTCGCGGTGCCTGCTCGGCATCGGAGGAGGTGAGCGAATGGATCGCCACGGCCGCCTCCTGGCCCTGGAACTTATCCACCGTGCCGATGCGGGCCTCGGGGCCCAGGCGCCGCTTCAGGCGGGAAACCTGCACGTTGTAGGGGGCCGTGATCAGGATCTCGCGCCAATCGAGCACCCCTGGTTCGACGCCATCGCGGCCGGCGCGACGGAAGGGTTGACCCTGCAGGGCCGCCACCAGAGCAGCGACCTGCTCCACCTCCTCATCGGAACCGGTGCTGTTGCCCGTGTGAGGCACCGGCAGGAACAGCAGTCCCTGGGCCGGACCCCTCCACTCCACCCGGTTGGCTGCGTTGGCTGCAGCTGCCGTGAGCTCTCCCTCGTAGAAGAGCTCGGACACCACCTGCGCCAGTGGCGGCGCCATGCGCCAGCTGGTGGCCAGGAACACGCCCCGGTCCGGTGGGACCACGGCGTGATGCTCCATCACGTAGTCCAGGCAGGAGAGACCACTGTCCCCCGGGTGAGCAGCGCGGGTGGGCTGGCTGAGCTGCTGCTGATCCCCCACCACCAGGATGTTGCGGGCACAGGACGCCATCGCCAGCAGGTTGGCGAGGGATACCTGGCCGGCCTCGTCGATCACCAGCAGATCAAAGGGTTCCTCCTCATGCTTGGCGAACACGTAGACCGTGCCGCCCACCACCGCCATCTCCGGTCTTAGGTCCTTCTGCAGCACGCAGGAGATACCTGTGCCCTCGAAGGCCTGCTCGTCATCGGGCCGAGGGGAGCTGCCGGTGCACTTCACCACCCTGGCCTTGCTGCCGTTGTTCTCCATGGCTTTCTGGCAGCGACGGAGGAGGTGATTGATCGCCGGATGGCTGTTGGAGCTCACGGCAATCCTCTGGTCCCGGGCCGCCAGGAGTGCAATCACCTCCGCGGTGACTGTGGTTTTGCCGGTGCCGGGCGGGCCCTGCAACGCCAACGCCACACCATCGGCCGTGGCCAGGAACGCCGCCAGATCGGAGGCCGTGCTGTCTGCGGCCTGGCGGGTGCGTGCGTTGATCGGCTCCAGCTCCGGCATCGTCCGGCGCTCAAGCAGATGCAGCATCGCCGCCGACAGGTGCTCGCGATCATCCACCCAGGACCTGGCCTGACGGGCCAGATGGGGCCTGAGATGCTGGCTGATGTCGGGCGGAAACAGGACCAGATCCGTTCGCGCCGGAACGGAGATCGGCCGGCCGGCTTCGGCACGCTCGCGTTCCACTTTGCCGGTGAGCTTCAGCAGAACCGCTCCCTCCTCCTCGTCCACCTCGGCAGCCAGCGAAAGCTCCTCATCGGGCATGTAGAGCCGCAGCAGGTTGCCGGTTGTATTTCTGAGCTTGAGCGGCTGCTCGGTGTCGAAGCGGTAAGTGAGCTCCTTGTGGGTCGCGCGGGCAGTCTGTTTCTCCTCGATGGACTCAAGGGTGGCAGCGGCAATCACCTCGGCATCGGCAAAGCGTTCGTCGGGGTTCTGCTCCAGCCGATCAAAGAACGCCCACCATTCCACCTTGCGCTCGCGCAAATGGAACGGCAGCAACTGAGCCAGAAGGCGATGCAGGCGAATGCTCAGCTCCCTTGGCCCCTGCGCCGCCTCGGCCGCCTCGGTGGCGGCTGCCGCCGGATCATCCACACCTGGAGGCGGTGGCTGGGGCGTGTCCCGCCGTTCTGCTGGTAATTCCTCCAGCAGGACCTCGGAGGTGCGCATCAGGGTTTCGATCGCTTCCCGGTTGCGCTGGGCCTGCGCGCTCTCTGCAGCACCGGCCGAACCGAACTCGGCCTCTTCCTCGAGCCGGCCTGGCAGCACGAGCGGCCTCTCCGGCAATCCCAGCAGGCGCCGCTTCTCCAGCAGGAAGTCATGCAGCCGGGCGGTGGAGAGGCAATCCTCCCGGTTGTAATCCTCGATCGCCTGCAGTCGTGGACTACCGGCGGGGGCTTCTCCGGCTCTTCGTGGTTCACCTGAACGCAGCCACTCGGCGTACTGAACAACGGAATCCGCAGCCGTTTCCACCGCTCCCTCCCGGGCCGGCTGATACAGAAGCTCCACCTTCTTGATGGAGTAGCTCGGTGCGCCCAGCAGCAGGCCATGGCGCACGATCGGATAGAGGTCCACCAGTACCCCCTCGGTGAGCCACTGATCGATCAGTCGTTCGCGGGTCTGATGACGGGCGGCGAGGGTACCGAGCGCGGTTTTCTCATAACTGGCGTAGTGGTAGACGTGCAGGCCTGGATGACGCTCTCTGCGCGCGGCGATCCAGTCGATCAGGCCTTCGAAGGCTGCCTTCTCTTCCGGCAGGTCATGGGCCCACCAGGCCTTGAAGGCAATGTCAGTGCTTCCCGGTTCGCGGAAGCACACCCCGAACAGGTATTCGAGCTTGGTTCCGGTGATCGGATCGGGGTAGCCCTCCATGTCGAACCACACATCCCCCTCATCCGCCAGGGGCAGGGCGCCAAGGCCCCGCTCCTGCTGATCGGCAGGACGAACCCGGTAGGGCGGGCGGCCGTCGGGCTGGGCTGGCGCGGTCTGGATCTCGGCCTGGGTACGTAGCCGCTCGAGAATCTCCGGATCCAGACCGCTGACCGTGACGCCAGGCTCCAAAGCCGCCAGGTCATCGATTCTGTGTATGCCGGCGCCACGGAGCTTGGCGCGCTGCGTGCGGCGCATCCCGGCGACCAGGATCAGGTCCTTCTTGTCCTCCAGCCTCTGGTCGATGAACGAGGTCCACAGTCCGTGATCCCCAGGCTCGTCCTCCGGCTCTACCGAAGGATCGAAGCTGCTTCGGAAGTCGCGGTATCGCTGCCTGAGCTGCTCGTACCAGGCCCAGAAGGCGGAGGTGGCGTAGCTGCGGAACCGCTTGCCCCCCAGATACAGACGGAACTGTTCAGGGCGGTGGCCCAGCAGCGGCTCCAGCAGTTCGCAGTAGGCACAGGCCTGCACCAGATAGATCGGCTTGGGATGGCTGGAGAGCTTGCATTCGATCGGGCGGTAGCTCCAGCTCCCCAGCACTGAGGGGGTGTCCTCCACCCGCTCGAGCAGGTCTGCCCAGCCGCGGATCTCGCCATTGCGGAGCGCCGCCTGATGGATGAACTGGCGGCCTTCCCGCATGGCCGCCAGGGTGTTGGCATAGTCCTGCTCCTGGGGTGGGCCAGCGGGATCCACTGGCTGCTGCCGATGGACATCCGCCCCAGCGGCTTCCAGATCAGCCAGCAGCACCTCCTCGTGCTCATGTCCAGAAGCGAAGAGCAGCTCATCGAGGCTGGTCACATCCGGGCGATGTTCGGTGAAGAGCTTCTGGGCAGCCAGCTCCTCCCACCAGGCCCCGATCACAGGGCTGCGGCTGAAAAGGGCCAGCTGCGACGGAGTAACCAGGCGGTCAGTGGTGCTCAAGCTCATGACGTCAGAAGCAACTCATGCGGTGTCCCTCCGTGGCATCCGCAAAGGCTAGAGAGCCGTTGAAGTCTCTCCAGCAGCTCGTCGCACAGCTTGCTCTTGCCGGACTGACCATCTTCCTGAGCGTCGGAGGAGCTAGGTCTTGCACAACAGCGCTCGCATGTCGCCCTCGAGCTGCCGCTCGCACTTGAGCATGCTCTCGACAGGCGAAACGCTCTGATGCCCAGAACTGTGCGCGCAGTGCATCCTTGGCTTGCATGCCCCCGTACCCTTGGCGCAAACGACGGTAGGTGGTCTTGATGTTGCATCATTGGCGCTGCAGACATCAGCGACTGACTTGACCTGGGCGATCAACTGCTCCGCGGTCCACTGCTTCGCCCAAGCCCTTCGAGTTACAGCAGCTTTCGGATGGCCTCCTCGGGGGTGTGGGGGGATCGTTGGGTGCTGGAGTCACCGGCCCAGCGTGGCCGTATCAGGACTCTCATTCGCCCTGGACCAATTATAGGAGCCACGTCACTTCCCTTGTGTTTCCGCCAGTTTCGGCAGGAAGGCAGCGTGACCAAAGGCGAATCCGTGAGGAGGCTCAGCTCCAGAAAAACGGCTGGGGCCCTATTGGCGGGGAAACTGAAGCTTGGATAGAATCCACTCCAATGAGGCGGGATGCTTGTCACAGTCGATGACATACTCCTGTCCTGGTGACTTGGTGGCCAATACTGCAGTTCCATCACCAAGGTCGGTATAGTTCTTCCTGGTATGACGTGAAATCGTCTGGGATGATTGGCAGGAAGGAACAAGGGCTGATGGGACACACCAGTGGCTCATCTTTTCGCCATAGGAGAGGCGAAGACATGACCGAAAGATATCGAACGTGCCTGCTCCGGGGAGACCATTGACTCCATCAATATTGAGCTTGTCTGTGGCCGTGTAAATCGCGTTACTACTGTGTGGCTTGAGATAGGGGCAAGCATGTGGGTGATCACGAAGCCAGTCAGGAAGGTTTTGGAGACCAGGCCAATAGATATCCCCAACTTGCAACCATCCCCAGATGACATGACTACCTTTAGCTGGGAGTCCTGGACCGTTGAACCATCCATAAAAGACGAACAGATCTCCCTTCCCAACTCCTTGATTGAGTAGGTGGGTGAGGGCAGCATCACACTGTCCAAAGGCGGGCTTCCAGCCAGGCTTTCTTGATCGTGCCTGCTTCCGTAAATCAGGATCAAGGTGGGCTGGACCTGAAAGGACTTGAGGGAGGCCGCGGATGGAATTGTAAGTGATTCCATGCTTGAAGCCATCTTCTGGAATTGGAATACTGATCATTGAGCCGTCGCTTCCGATTGGGCTCGGACGTTTGCCATAGCTACTATCGGAGCCTTTGCGACTGAGGATGAGCTTCATCGCTTCCACTGCTTTGGTTTCCCGCTGGCAAAAGCACAGAATGCCGTTTCCAGCTGATAAGGCTTCATCCCCCGCCACTGATTAGGCAACTCATCAAGACAGATATAACGTTGCCGAGGAGGGAGCCTACGGCCCAATGCCATCTCGACACCCCGCCTGCAACCGTCATGCAGGTAAACATACTCGGGCGCCAATCCAAGTGAGCAAGCAATCCAATCGGCGATGTCGTATGTGAGAACACTGTTACGAGAATTCTCCCAAGCGGGATCAGGGCCAGCCATCAGCTCCTGCTCGACCAATTCCAAAAGATTGTCGAAGTCTGTGCAAGCACGAATATCGTCAATGCACCTGATGAGGGCCTTGGTGGCCTTTTGCGAACGAGTGGCCATGTTGTTGAGTTGCCACTTACGGTGGAAGTGAGGGTGCCTCTTACTGGCATTCTCCTTTCCAAGACAGGCAGCGTTGATAGCAGACTCAAGCGAAAGCCTCGAATACCAGTTCCGAGTCGCCTCTTCGTCGTAGTACTCAGTAGAGCCCTTATACTCTGATGGATGATTAATGGAGCAAGCCACGATTCTCAGTTCCTGTAGGGGGTGATGTTCCGTTGTGATCTCAGCAGATAAGGCCTGGATTGAGCAGACCTATGGAATCGAAGTGGTTCATGAAGCCAAGAGGAGCAGCTCTATTCGAGATGCATGGTTTAATCGATTGCCTACTGTGAAAGTCCTGGATGCAAGTACGTACTCATCATCCTTGCCATGAGGAGTAATGACATCCCCAATTCGGGGGAATCCATGGCGGCGGGTGGAGGTTAGGGTCAAGACAACAGTCCTCCTTGGCCTGCTCCATCAAGGCAGCGGCCGCCGGGAACTTTTCGCTGAGCATCGTGATCACCTGCTCCCACTGCGGCTCCACCGCCTGGGCTTCTGGCTGCACAAACACCGAGCGCAGGGCGGCAGCCACCATGTCCTGGCTGCCCTTGGGCACCTTGATCAGCAGGTTGCGGGTGAAATGGACGCAGCAGCGCTGCCAGCTGGTGCCCTGGCAGCACCGGGCGATCGCCTTCTTGAGGCCGGCGTGGGCGTCGCTGATCACCAGCTGCACGCCAGAGAGCCCTCGCTCGCGCAGGCGCCGCAGAAAAGCGGTCCAGAACGCCTCGTCCTCGCTGTCGCCGACTTCAATGCCGAGCACCTCCCGCTGTCCGGTGCCGGTGATGCCGACCGCGACGATCACAGCCCTGGAGATCACCTGCCTGCGGGCCGGATCCCGGCCGTGCAGGTAGGTGGCATCGAGGTAGATGTAGGGGTAGCGGCTGAACTCCAGCGGCCGGCCCAGGAAGGCCTGCACCTGGGTGTCCAGCCCCTGGCAGATGCGGCTGACCTCCGATTTGGAGATGCCGCTCTCGCAGCCCAGAGCCGCGACCAGCTCATCCACCTTCCGGGTGGAGACGCCGGAGACGTAGGCCTCCATCACCACGGCCCACACGGCCCGATCCACCCGGCGACGGGGTTCCAGCAACGAGGGGTAGAAGCTGCCTGTGCGGAAGCGGGGGATGCGCAGCTGGATGTCGCCGGCCGGGGTGCTCAGCAGCCGCTCCCGGATGCCGTTGCGGTGGCCCCGCCGTTGGGTGGTGCGCTCATGGCGATCGGCTCCAAGGGCAACAGCGGCCTCGGCCTCGATCAGGGCCTGTAGGCCCTGGCGCACCAGTTCGGGGATCAGGTCACCGGCGGTGCCGCTGCCAAGCAGTTGCGCCAGCTCATGGGCGGCAGAATCGGAGATGGGCCTGGTCTGGTCTCAGGAAGGTGGTAGTGCTCCGAGCAGGGTCACAGACCAGCCCACCCATTCCCCCGCAGGGTCTTTGAGGAAGAGACCGTCAGCACCTGCTACGCCGGTGCTGCTCCTCAGGATTTACACCACTCGGTGGGACGCCCCCTTATGGCTCATGCTGAGCGTGCTGGCACCAGGCTGGGATTTGGTGGCCACGGCCGCTGAACCCCAGGAACTGCTTGACCAGTTGGCATCTCCAGATGCTCCCGAGGCCGGCGTGGTGATTGCCGACCCCACGGGTCTATGCAGCCGTTGTGTGGTCAGCTGCCTTGGTGTCACGGACTGCTGCCCCCTGCTGGGACACCGTGAGCTGATTGGCAAGCTCCCTCCTGTCCTCCTGTACCTGAGGGAGGGTGATGTCCGTCTGGCCTGCCAGGTGATGGCCGCAGGAGTCCGAGGCTTCCAGCTGCACCCTCGGCGGTTGATGGGTCTGCGCGACGCGGTTCTGGCCATCGTGCAGGGCGGGATCTGGATCGATCCGGATCTCTCGGCAGACCTCACTCAGGTGCTCCAGAGGGAGGCCCTTGAACGTGAAAACAGCGGGGTGGAGCCGGATGTTCAGCTCAGCGAGCGGGAGAAGGACGTTCTCCTGGAACTGGAGCGTGGTCTGCGCATCAGTTAACTGGCTGCCAAATTGATGGTGTCTGAAAACACCGTCAAGACCCATCTGCGAAGGATCTACGAGAAGTTGGGCGTTGACAACCGTCACGACTCCGTGTCGCGGTGTCGGCCGACTGGTCAGCTTTAAGGCGAGTCCCAATTTTTCCCAGAAGTTCGCCAGGGACAGCAAGCGAATGCTTCGCTTTAGTTCATGGAATAACCGGCAGTTAAACCTGGAGATCAGCTAAACAGAAGCTCGCCAGCTTCAGGCTACCTGGATAGGAGTGTAACCAGAGTCCCAACCCATAGCGACACCTATCCCCCATTCGGGGGATTTCACGAGAAACCAGCTTGAAGGACAGTGTAGGTGCTGAGAGGCGGCCCCACACTTCACCGCAGAAGCAACCGGAATCTCCCAGCCCCAATGACGACAAGACCACACTAGTCTCCGATGATGAATTACGTCTATCTCAAGAGGTGGTCACTGCCTGGCGGCACAGCCTGGCACAAAGTCGGTATCACCAATAGCCCCCTTCGTCGTGATGCTGAGCAGAATGTCCTGCCAGTACCCGCAGAAACACTTGCCTGCGTCAGTGTTGGCGACAGGGAAAAAGCTTTCGCAGTAGAGACCGCCATTCGCCGGATGCTGATCAACCAGAACATCACAGGCGCTGATAACCGTGAGCTATTCTACTTAGCAGAAGAGCAGGTTGCAGCTGTGCTGCAACTCCTTGACGATGCAGCCAAGGGTCGTTTCACCCCACCTCCAGTGCCTAGTGTCGCAACCGCTGAGCGACGCCGTGCGACTCCAATTACAGGACTCTTCACTTTTGCCTCCTATAGGCCAAGTGAGCGCAAGCCTGAGCACGTTCAGCAATGGGATGCCATTCGGGACCGCATCTTGAAGGATGGTCCTCTCACGTTTGATCAACTGGTGAGAACCATTGAAGGGCTTGTCAGTGATGCCCAGCGGGCACGGGGCGGCGCACCTGCAATGGTGCGCTACATGATCAAGCAACTAGGGGCACTGGTGCCCACCTGATCACCCCTACATTTCAATAACCTCCAACAAGCTATGTTAATACACCTAAATCACTAGGTATGTATTGAAATCTGTGCGGCTATGGAGGGGTCGGCGTATGCAATGCCAATCATCTAACGACCCAGCCGTGCAGCTGCCCGCTCGAAGGCATCATCCACCACGTCATCGCCGCACCATTTGCTGTAGGCCGCCAAGTGTGTCTCGACACTATGGCCCATAGCCGCAGCAGCGACCTTGGGAGGGAGCTCACAGATCAGGTGGGCACGATGCGCATAGCCATGCCGTGCCGAATACAGAACGAGCTTCTCGCCGGCTGCTTCGTAGTTCTGGCGCAGCTCCTGCCAGCGGCGCCGCCGGCGCATGTAGAGACCCAGATCCTCGGCGCCATAGCCAGGCCGCATCGGCGGCAATGGCTGGCTCTTGAACGTCTCCAGCAGATTCCAGCTCTCAGCCCAGTCGTCACAGGGAAGAAGACGCAGAGGCCTGGGCTGGGTCTCGCCGCGACTGGTACTTTTCCGGTACTCGCACCACAGGCGATTGCCTCGGATCTGAAGGTGCTGGAGCTCCTCCGGCCTCAGGCCATAGGCCGCCAGCAGCTGGAAGGCGAAGCGCCAGCGTGCGTCGGGGATGGCGTCCACCAACTCCAGAATGTGCTTCACCTCCAGCGGGGTCGTGATGGTTTTCGCTGCTCGCTTGCGGCCCACGTAGGGATCAAGATCGAGCGGTGGTGCCCATTCTGGGGTCAAGGTTCCGCTATCAACCCCCCAACGCAGCAACGCTGCGGTCTGCTGCACCTGGATCTGCCGACCGCGGGCTCCGGGTTGCTTGGACCAGCGTGCCGTCACGGCTTCCAGTAGCTCCCTGGGGTTGGTTGGCGGTCGCTTCCCCTCGAAGAAAGCCAGCAGTTCAGCCATACGGCGCTGATACACGCTGTTCCAGGTCTGCGGCTTGATGGCGCCGCTGCTCAGCTTCCTCGCCTTGAACCGCTCCACCAGGGCAGGCCAGTCAATCGGCCCAGAGCCTGAGGCTCCAGCCTGCTCATCGCCCGCCAGCGCGGAGTCGATGGCTTGATCTAGGGAGGAGCCAGCGAGGTACGCATTGTGAATTGCCAAGACGGCGTCCCGAATGGCATCGGCCTGCTCATGGCTCCACTCGATAGGCAAGAGCACCTGATGCCGCCCGGTCCTCCCGTCCACCGTGAGGCGCGTGCGACCCCGGAAATCGGAGACGCGCCAGCCGCTGCTCGTGCCCCGCTGGGCAAGGGAAAGGCGCAGGCCGGAGCGCAGCACCGACGCCCACGTGCTCGAGGCCCTAGAACTGCCCATGTGAGCAAATATGTGAGCAAATCGGCCCCAAAAGCCTGGCATGGCTGGGCATCACCTGTCACGCCCTTGCAGCCCAGAAGCCTTGTACAGCAAGGGCTTTTGGCCGTGATCGCAACGTTGGTGCAGGGTCTGAGGAACCCAAAAAAGAGGGCTTTGGGAGCACTAGGTCGCAGGTTCGAATCCTGTCGCCCCGATTCAGTCGCTGCAAGGGTTCTCGAAGGTTTCGGGAGCTCTCATTTCGTCTCCAGAAGGGGCAATGTACGGAAAATGTACGAATGCCGGGCCTCGACGGCCGTTGCCCGGCCCGTTTCGGGTCGTTGTACGAGCGATGTACGAACGGCGCCTGAGGGCCAGGGAGCGAGTGCTTCATGCAGAGTCCCCACGCGTCCGTGGCGAAGACAACACGCCCCTCTCTCCGCCGAGGCAGGAGGAAGGGGCATTCGACCTTGCAGCCGATCTCAGTCCGTTTCGAGCAGGTGAGGTAAGCGTGCAGTCGCTTCGCTCATCGCCTCGTTGCATCGCTCCAGGTGATAGAGCACCAGCGGTGCCTCAGGGCCCATCGCCGGCTCCAGTGCTTCCGTGAGGAACTGCCGCAGCTGGCCGAGCAACCGCTGACGACAGGGATTCCATCCCAGCAGGGCATCGAGCTGCTCGAGCGTGCAGCAGTGAATTCCCTCCTCCAGATAGCCATGGGGATCGAAGCGTGGGGGCGCCATCCTTCAGGTCACCTCAGGATTCCCACGGCTGACGGTCCTGATGGGGTGACGGTGCATGGCGCCAGGATGCTGCGCGCTTTATACCCAGGCCAGCGGTGGCTGGGACACCGCTGGTGGTTGTGCGGCGAAGAACCTGGCCAGACTGGGTGCTTAAGACCCAGCTCATCCCGGCGTCTCCCCCTGATGCCCCGCTCCTCTGCCCTGGATGCCAAGGCCCTGCTGGCCCTCGGGCCGGAGCGCCTCACCGAGCTGCTGCTGGAGCTGGCCGCCAGTGACCCGGCGATCAAGCGGCAGCTCAAGCTGGCCGTGGCCTCCTCCTCCAGCCCCCGGGAGGCCGCCGGCCAGGTACGAAAGAGGCTGGCCACGATCGCCCGCTCCAGGCGTTTCCTCGAGCGCGAGCAGCGCCAGCTGATCCGCAAGGACCTCACGGCCCAGCTCGACGCCATCACCGGGCCGATCGCCCAGCGCGATCCCGCGGCCGCCCTGGATCTGCTGTGGCAGTTCCTGGAGCTCGGCGACAACGTGCTCGGCCGCTGTGACGACAGCAGCGGCCTGATCGGCGACATCTTCCGCGACGCCATCCGCCAGCTGGGCCCGATCGCCGCGGCCGCCCAACCCGAGCCGCTGGCCTTGGCGGAGCGGTTGTTCGAGGCCTTCTGCCACAACGGCTATGGGGTGTTCGACGACGTGATCCAGCAGCTGGCCGAGCCCCTGGGCCCGGTGGGACTGGCGGCGCTCAAACAGCGCTTCCAGCAGCTGGGTGAGGAGCCGGTGCCGGTGCCGCCCAGGGAGGAGTGGGAGCAGGTGGGCTACGGGTCCGGCGGGCCCACCTATGCCCACGAGCGAGAGGAGAGCTCACGCCAGTGGACCGTGAAGCTGGGCCTGCAGGCCGTGGCGGAAGCCAGCGGCGATGTGGATGGCTTCATCGCCCAGTACGCCCCGGAGCAGCAGCGCTTTCCCCGCATCGCCGCCGAGATCGCCCAGCGCCTGCTGGCCGCCGGCCGCGCCGAGGAGGCTCTGGCTTTCCTCACCAGGGCCACCCCCGATCGATCGCGCTGGCCCGAGATGAGCTGGGAGCACAGCCACATCGCCGCGCTGCAGGCCCTGGGCCGCAGCGAGGAGGCCCAGGCGGCACGCTGGAACTGCTTCGAGCGCTGCCTCGACGGCAGCCTGCTACGCGCCTACCTCGATCAGCTGCCGGCCTTCGAGGACGTGGAAGCCGAGCAGCGGGCCATTGCGATTGCCCTGGCGTACCCGAGCCTCACCCAGAGCCTCTGTTTCCTGCTCAGCTGGCCCTCGGCCCTGGCGCAGACCGCCGAGCTGGTGGTGAACCGGCGCGGCGAACTGGAAGGCGCCCAGTACGGGGTGATGGGGGCCGCTGCCGAGAAGCTGAGTCAGGACCACCCCCTGGCGGCCACGCTGGCCCTGCGGTCGATGGTCGACTTCACCCTCGCCGAGACCCGCTCCAGCCGCTACGGCCACGCGGCCCGCCACCTGCAGACCTGCGCGCTGCTCAGCCAACGCATCGATGCCTGGGGCGACATCCCCAGCCATGAGGCCTACATGGCAGCCATCCGCTCGGGCCATGGCCGCAAGAGCGCCTTCTGGCAGCGGATGCGGGAGCTGGGGCAGAGCTGATTCAGCCCGACGGGACCAAGGGAAGGATGCGTATGGGGTTTCGAGCCGCGCGGGCAGGGCCGCAGACCGGGGGAGAGGGAAACCCATGGACCACTCCAGATGCGTACGCCGGCACGAGCGCGATTGGGTGTTTGGGAGTGTCTTCGGGCGGTGACGTCGGGATCCTCAGGGGATGCGCAGCTCCTTGTAGTCGCCTTGAGCCATGGCGGCGACCGCAGCCTGAATGTCTCCCGTGACCTGGCGAATCCGGGGCCAGCTGGTGGTGGTCAGCACCAGGATCGCGATGCTTCGGCCATGCAGGTTCTGCTGGTAGCGGAGGTTGGTGTCGGTGGTGATAAGGAGCTCATAGCCCTCAAGCTCCGCCAGGCGGATCAGGTCCCCGTTGGTGACGGTGGACCAGCCCAGTTCGTAGGCCGTGGCCACAACGTGGCCGTTCAGTGCACGGCGCAGGGGAACCGGCGTTCCCTGGTCAAACAGGATCCGCACTCAGGCCACGGCCGCCGCCGTACTGCGGGCGGCATGCTCCAGCACCGAGCGGGCTTGCTCCTGCGTGACCCCAGGAAAAAGCTCCACAAACTCCGCCAGGGAGATGCCGTCTTCCAGGTTTTCGAACAGGGCTGCCACCGGGACCCTGGTCCCGCGGAACACCCAGGCACCACTGACCCGCTGCGGATCACGCTCCACCGCGGTGCAGCCAGCCCACCCGAGTTCGGTTTGCGTGCTCATGGCCCCTTTGTGGCCGGACCGCTTCAGGGTAGGCAGCCAGATGGTTTCCAGCTGCCTGGGCCCCTGTCGTTCATGCTGCGGCTTCGTGCTGCACCAGGAAGGCCTCGATCCAGTCGTGGTGGCGCCTCTGGCAGATGCGATCGGCGATGGAGGTGGCCTCCTCCGGCACCTGGAACCGCTTGCGGAAGGCCTTGGTGAAGCCCTCCAGCACCGGCCGGGGCAGACCGCGCAGGGTGTCGAGGATCTGGCGGATGACGGCCGGGTCGAGCGGCGTGAGGCCGGGGTCGTCGCTGGCGCTTGGGGTGGCAGGCGAGGGGCTGCGATGGATCGATCGCGACCCGTTGCTGGCACTGGCAGTCCGAGGAGCGCTGCTCTCCCCTGCCGACTGGGTGACCTCGCGTTGCTGCTTGTCGTAGAGGGCAAGGCCGAAGGGGTTCCCGAAGGTCATCAGCGCCCGCTTCATGGCATCCGTCTCGGCCTCCTTGAGGGCGGATTCATGGGCCTGGCCCAGGTCGGCATCGATGCCGTGGCCAGCACCGCAACCCTCACGGATTACCGCTGCTGCACTGGTGGGGCCGCCGACGGTGACGCGGACCCGGGCGGTGTAGGTGACGCCCCAGCCGGGCCTCTGGTCTCGCCCAATGGTGCGCTCAGCCTGGCTGACGCAGCGGACCTCGATGGTTTCCCGCTGCCAGCCATCGAACCCGAAGATCCGATTGGCTTCCGCGATCACCTGCCAACCCTCCAGATAGGAGACCTTGGAGCGACCCTGCTCGCGCTGGCGCACCTTGGCGCGATCGAGGGGGGCAGACAGGGAGGCGATCTGCTCGGTGGAGAAGGCGCACGTCATGGCTTCGATGGGGGGAGAGGGGGAACAGGGCCCGAAATCAGTGGGCGGAGGTTTGAGGCGGCAGCGGCTCGATCAGCACCCAGCAGGGCGGTTCGCTGCAGTGAATGTGATCGGGCGAGGGCCGGCGGCCCGGCTTGCGGGTGATCGGCACCACCCAGCTGGCCAGGCGGGTGGACCAGATGTGGCCCCTGGGCCGCGGGCTGGTGGGTGTGGTGGAGCTGGCGCTGCAGTAGGCGGAGAGGTCCATAGCTTCTGAGGTGGTGAGGAGTTCAACTGGAGGCGTGTCTGGGCCTGCCGCTGCAGCAGGCCCATGAGGAGGGGGCGCTGCCCCCGTCAGTGGATACGCCAGGAGCGGCGGGAGACGAGCAGGGCGCCAGGGATGAGGTGGCCGGCTTTGAGGGCTTCCTTGATGGCGGTCTTGTCCGGCTGGCTGGTGGTCTTGACGGCGAGCCACTCAGCCGGGAGGGCGTCCTCGTCGTCGATCTCGACGGCCTGGGACTTGCGGCTGGTGAGCTCGTGGTTGGGGAAGGAGAAGCGGGTGGCGCTGGGCTGCAGGCGGGTGAGCACCAGTACCAGCGATTCCTCCAGGGCATCGGCCCGGCCGGCATCGGAGCGCGACAGCTCGGTGAGCCGCTTGGCCTGCTGCTGGCGGTAGGCGGCCTGCCCGCGCAGGTGCTCGATCACCCAGCAGGTTGCATCGGCCTTGGCCGCCAGGGCCTGCTTGTTGCCCTCCTCGGCCAGTAGGGCGGCCTCCTGGCGAGAGGAGGTCAACGCCCCGGCACCGGCCAGGCCCAGGCCGGCTGCCGTCGCCGTCAGCAACGTGCGTCTGGCGATCATCGGGCCGGCCTGAGCACCAAGGGCATCAACGCGTACACCGGCAGCATGGCGAGATAGACGGGACCCGACACCGGGTCCAGGCTGGCGATCCAGTGGGCGGGCGACTGGCCCTCCACCAGGGCGGCCAGGGTCAATTCGGCAGCCAGCAGCAGGGCCAGGGCCAGGCCCCCCACCAGCAGGCAGGCCGTGGCGTTGGGCAACGGCCAGCGGCGAAGCACGTGGCGGGCCGCCAGCACGATCACCACGGCCATCAGCGGCATCTCCGACAGTTCCGCCAGGCGCGCGCCGAGGCGGGGCACCAGCACCAGCACCAGCACGGCCCCCAGCAGAAAGCCGGCACCGAAGACCAGGCTGAAGTAGGTGAAGCCGGCTCGGAGCAGAGGCACGGCGCTCAATCGCGGGGAGGATCCTGTGGCATGGCGGTGCCCTTCACCACGATGCCGTCCACGCTGGGGATGTCCACCGTGAGGCGGCTGGGACGGCCGATGCCATTGACCGGCGGAGCAGGGATGCGGCCTGGCCTCCCTCGAGCAGGGGAGCCGCCGAGGCCGCGGCGGCGGCTCCCGTGGCGGCATCCTCCACTCTGCCGCAAGACCATCTGCAGGGTGATGAGGCCTTCCCGCTTCATGCTGACCGGTACTGATCTGCTCGCCAAAGTCAAGGAGCTGGACGATGCCTCCAAGTCCGATCTGGTGCCCAGCTGCGGCTACGTGAGCTCCAAGAAAGACGGTGCGGAACGGCTGAACTTCACCGCCTTCGATGAGGCGCTGCTGGAAGCCAAGGGCATGAACCTCGGCGGTGGCGGTGGCCGCGGCGGCAGGGGCCGATCGGGGCGGCAGCTCAGCTATGCCACCAAGGTGCAGTTCAACGGCAACCTCATGGTGGGTAAGGCCTGCACCACCCAGCTGGGCTTGGGGTGCCCGGCGATGAGTTCGAGATCAAGCTGGGCCGCAAACAGATCAAGCTCATCCCCCCGGGGGCTGCAGAAGAGAAGTGAGCGACGGGTTCCTGCGCATGAGGGGCCTGCGGTGCATGGCCCACTGAGCCCCGCTGAACGAGACAATCGACACCGGTCGCTGCGTTTCTCTGCCTACGCGAACCACTCCTCTGCAAATACGCCCCTTTGAGGCGGCCGATTGGCCTGGGGTGTGGGCGCTGCTGGAGCCGGTGTTCCGCGCTGGAGAAACTTTCCCCCACGACCCGGCGATCAGCGAAGCCGAGGCCAAGGTGGCCTGGGTGGAACAGAGCCAGGCGGTGATGGTGGCCGTGGATCCCACCGGCGCGCTGCTGGGCACCTACTACCTGAGGCCCAACTCCCTGGCCCTCGGTGCCCATGTCGCCAACGCGGGCTACGTGGTGGCCCAGCACTGCCGCCGCCAGGGAATCGGCAGCAGGCTCTGCCAGCACTCGCTGCAGGCGGCGCGACGGCTGGGGTTCCGGGCGATGCAGTTCAACCTGGTGGTGAGCACCAACACGGCCGGCATCCGCTGCTGGCAGCGCAACGGCTTTCAGGTGGTGGGACCCCTGCCGGGTGCGTTCCGCCACAGGCAGTTGGGTTACGTCGATGCCTTGGTGATGGTCCAGGGGCTGGTGGAGGGGCCTGAGTGATCAAGGTGGTGCCGCTGCGGCTGCAGCCAGGCGATGACCTACGCCTGGCACTGGAGGCCTGGATGGGCGAGCAGCAGGAGCAGGCCGGATGTGTGATCAGCGCCGTGGGCAGCCTGTCGGTGGCCCAGCTGCGCCTGGCGGGGGCACCCGAAGCCACGACGATCCAGGGCGAGCTGGAGATCCTCAGCCTCTCGGGCACCCTCTCGCCCGATGGAGCCCACCTGCACATCGCCATTGCCGACAGCCAGGGTGAGGTGATCGGCGGGCACCTCTGCCCGGGCTCGCTGGTGCGCACCACTGCGGAGCTGATGATCGGCCTGCTGCCGGAGTGGCGCTTCCGCCGGGAGCTGGATCCAGCCACCGGCTACGCCGAGCTGCGGATCAGTCCTCGGGATCTGGGGTGAGAGGCGGCAGGCGCCGCTCCACCTGCAGGAACACCAACCAGGCCACCCCGGCGCTGATGCCGCCGGTCCACTCGTTGCGCAGCAACTCCACGATCGACACCGTGCTGGCGCCGATGCGCAGGCCGCGCAGCAGGAAACGGCCCAGCTTCTCCAGCGACTCCCGGTTCACCGTCATCGGCTGGGACCTGTGCAGGGGAACTTCAGGTTGGCGGAAGGGCTGCAGGTGGGATCTGGAAGTGCTTGCGGGGCTGCACTTCAAAATGCAGGCGCTCGCGGCCGATGGCGCGGATGGGGGCATGCGTTTGAGTCGCCCGGGCGGCATCCTCGTGTCAGCAGAGCTCTGGCCATGGCCGCCAAGCGCACCCTCAACGCCAGGAACCTGGAGGCACTGGGCGCCGCGACGCTGGCGGAGCTCCTGATCGAGGTGAGCGCCGGCCATGCTGTGATCCAGCGACGGCTGAGGCTGGCCCTGGCCGCAGCCGCCGGAGCCGAGGGGGCGGCCCAGGAGGTGCGCAAGCGACTGGCGGCCATCAGCCGTTCCACCACCTTCCTCGATTCCACCAGGCGCAAGGCGCTGCTGGCGGATCTGGAGGCCCAGCAGCAGGCGATCAGCGGGCCGATCGCCACGGCCGATCCAGCCCTGGCGGTGGAGCTGCAGCTGCGCCTGCTGGAGCTGAGCGAGGGGGTGCTGGACCGCTCTTCTGATTCCACCGGTGCGGTGATCGGCCTGTTCCAGCGGGGGGTGGACGCGCTGGCGACCCTCGCCGCCGCAGCTGGCAGCGACCCTCAGGCCCTGGTGGAGCAGGCGGCCGAGCTGTTGCAGGAAAACGGCTACGGCCAGTTCGAGGGGCTGATCCCGGCCCTGGCACCGGTGCTGGAAGCAGCGGGGCTGCTGCGACTGGAGGAGGCCCTGCTGGAGCGCGGTGGCGTCGATCGCTTCACGATGGAGCAACTGGCGCTGGGCCGGGGCGATCTGGAGGGCTACCTGGAGCTGTTCGAGCCCTCCCAGCTCACCTGGCCCGACACCGCCGCCGAGGTGGCCGGCCATCTGCTCCAGGCCGGCCGGGCCGGGCAGGCCCTGGCCGTGCTGGACCATGCCGCCAAGGCGACGCAGATCATGGAGGCCGAGGCGTGGCACGCCACGCGCATTGCCGCACTCGAGGCCCTCGGTCGCGGCGACGAGGCCCAGCAGCACCGCTGGCTGGTCTTCTGCAAAACGCTCTCGATTCCGCTGCTGCGCGACTACCTCAAACGGCTCGATGACTTCGCCGATGTGGAGGCGGAGGAGCGAGCGATGGCCGTGGCGGAAGCGCACCCGCTGCCGCTGGCGGCGCTGCAGTTCCTGGTCTTCTGGCCCGCCTTGCCGCGCGCGGCTCGCTATGTGATCGAGCACGGGGAGGCCTGGGACGGCGACGCCTACGAGATCCATGAACCGGCCGCCGAGCGCCTCAGCGCCGACCATCCGCTGGCCGCCAGCCTGCTGCTGCGGGCCATGGTCGTGTTCGCGCTGTCGATGGGCCGCTCCAAGCGCTACCGCTACGCCGTCGAGCACCTGCGCCAGTGCGAGCGGCTCGACGCCTGCATCGACGACTGGCAGGGGGTGGAGCCCCACAGCAGCTTTGCGGGACGGCTCCGGGAGGCCTTCGGCCAGAAGTGGAGCTTCTGGCAACTGGTGGAGCGCTGAGACATCCCGGCCAAGCAGAGACACTCGTTATTCCTAGTACTTCACGGATACATGGATTTCAAGTGGCTTGGGAATACTCGGAATCCAAGTGCCGGTATGTCGTCCGCCCCACCGCCACTGCCACTGCCAACGCTGCAGCCGAGGAGGAGGTCATCCGCGCCCCCTCCCAGCAGGGTCAGCTGCCGACTGGGTTACGCCGTCAGCGCGGTCTCAGTCAGTCGGCCCTGGCGCAGAAGGCCGGTGGCCTCAGCCAGGCGCGCCTCTCGGCCCTGGAGCTCAATCCAGGCCGTTTCACCCTGGAGCGGATGGGGGAGTGGCGCGTGCCGGGACGGGGCCCGCAGGAGTTCCACTACGACCCTGCCTGGCTGAGCGCGCCACAGTTCCGGCCCCTCTCGCTCTCGCTGCCGGTTGGCCTGGGCACGTCTGCGCTGCGAGGGGAAGTGGTGGAGCGATGGTTCGCCAACCTTCTCCCCGACAACGAGGTCATCCTGAGAAGGCTGCAGCGGCGTTTCTCCCTGCGGGGCACCAGTGCCTTTGAGCTGCTGGAGGCAGTGGGGCGCGACTGCGCCGGGGCCGTCCAGTTGCTTCCCCCGAGGAGGGGCCCTCCGGCCTGGATCGCCTTGAAGCCACGCCGCTCTCGGTGCGGCTCGATCAAGTCAAACATCCGCATTCCGGAGGTTTCCGCGAGGGCGTCCAGGTAGGTCTGACACCGGTCGCTCTCGCGATACTTCGTCCACTGTTTGCCGTTGGCTTTGCATATCGCTGCAGGGCCACATGCAGTGGATGACCACCATGCTGCTGGCCAATGGCTATGCCCCCGACACCGTGCTCGTGGGGCCTGACGTGACCCCCATTGCTGGTCCAGTTCTTCTGAGAGCTGGTGGGTCGTCAGGCCGCTCTCCACTGCTGGAGGACCTCCAGGGGCGTACGCCCCTGGAGCGCCGAATGCG
>NZ_JBKKKY020000019.1:0-47662 GCF_046613545.2 Aphanothece microscopica RSMan92
CTCGGGCAGGCTTACCTGCCAACCGATTTCCTTCCATTGGTTGAAGGCCAGCGGTGGCTTCGGCTCCCCCCCGCCGCAGGTCGCACCACCCTGAAGGGAACCGAGGCCGTGACGCCATGGCCAGCGACGCTCCCATCCCGCGCCAGCAGCTGATGCGCTGGCAGGTGTGCCGCAGCTGGGCGCGGCTGATCCGCGAGGCGGAGGCCCTCTGGCATGTCGATGTGCCCAGCCTGCGGCGCCTTGCCGCCGGCGAACTGGGTCTGCTCCTCCAGGAGGTGCCCCCGCTGCTGCGGGGGCGGGTGAACCGCTGGCTCGCCGGCTTCGGAGTGCGCACCCGGCTCAGCCCCTGTCAGCTGGAGCGGCAGGCCATCAAAAAGCCGGCTGGGGAAGCCGGCGGAGAGAGCTACGAGTGAGGCTCTCACCCCCCACGGGAGGAGGAGCAGGAGCCGGTTGGATCGGAGCGGCGGGATTTGAACCCACGACCCCCACTACCCCAAAGTGGTGCGCTACCAAGCTGCGCTACGCCCCGGCAGAAGGAAGTTATCACAACGCTTTCCGCCGTCTGAGCCGCCGCAGCAGCCGGGCGGCGAGCCGCTCCCGCGACTCGGCGGCATAGCCGCACAGCCGCAGCCGGCGGGCCAGCTGCCGCAGCTCGGCGAGCGACAGGCTCGCCAGCCGCAGTTCGGGGAAACGGCTCCAGGCCGCCGTGGCCGGCGGCAGCGGTTCCCCCTCGCGCTGGTCCTTCAGGCCCAGCAGCAGGCTGCCGGCCATCCACTCGGGCACCAGCACGAACAGCACCGCCAGCAGGCCGTAGAGCTCCACCAGCCCCCGCGGCAAGGGGTGGAGCTGGCGTTGGGGCTGCCCGGGCTCCCGGCTCGGCGGTTCGCTCGGGGCACTCACAGCAGACGGTCGGCCGCTCCGGATGGCCAGCCGGGCCGCTCCGCCGAGGGCGCGTCGCGCCATTGCAGCGGCGGCTCGAGCCGCGGGTTGAGGCGCACCGTCCAGAGCACCAGGGCGAAGCACAGGCCGATGGTGGTCAGCAGCACCACGACGACGACGCGATCCGGCAGCGGGTTCATGGACTCGGGCGAGGGGGGAGGGCGAGCGGCATCACACCTGTTCCGTGCGGGTGCAGTCGATGCGGCTGGGCAGCTGCTCGAGCGTGAGGATGTCGCCCCGCAGGATCAGGGTGGTACGCCGGTTGGTGTAGCGGATCCCGGCCAGCTCGGAGCGCTCGCGGAAGTAGGTGGAACGCGAGCCGCCGCTGATCAGCGAGGCCTGGGCGTCGTTGCGCTCGACCCGCACCCTGCCCTGGTTGGGGCACAGGAAGGTCTCGGAGCTGTCGTAGTGCTCCCACCAGGGGGATCCCTGGGCCAGCAGCGCCAGGGACAGCAGGAGGGACGGCATCGGTGGCGGGCTCAGCTGAGACGGATGGGGGTGTTCTCGCCACGCAGCACGCAGTGGCTGACCGACCAGTCGTAGCAGTCCCAGACGCGTGGGTCGAGCCGGAACTCCGCACCGGGGAAGGCGCCGAGCCGCTGGCCGCTGGGCTGGGCGGAGCAGTAGGGGCGGCTGCCGGGCTTGGCCAGATACTGCTGGTGGTAGACCTCCGCCGGCCAGAACGGCTGGTGGCTGCTGATCTCGGTGGTGATCGGGCCGAAGCCGGCCTGGCCCAGCAGGGCCTGGTAGGCGTCGCGGCTGGCCTCGGCCAGGGCCAGGGCCTCCGGGGCGTCCACGTAGATCACCGAGCGGTACTGGGAGCCCCGGTCGTTGCCCTGCCGGTCGCCCTGGGTGGGGTCGTGGCACTCCCAGAACAGCTTGAGCAGATCACTGAAGCCGATCGTCGCCTCGTCCCACACCACCCGCACCACTTCGCTGTGGCCGGTGCGGCCGGAGCAGACCTGCTGGTAGGTGGGCTGGGCCTGAGCGCCGCCGGCGTAGCCCACGGCGGTGGTCACCACGCCCGGCAGCCGCCAGAAGCCCTTCTCGGCCCCCCAGAAGCAGCCGCAGCCGAACAGGGCTTCGCCCTGCCCTGCGCCGGGCTCGGCCAGGATCGGTGTGCCCAGAACGGCATGGAGGGGCCCGGCCGTGCTGGACCCGTCCGCGGAACCCAGGGGCGTCTCCTGGCGCTGACCCTGCTGAAACAGACCGAACACCGCCGAGGCGCGACTGGTCGGAGCCTAGTCAGGCCGGCGGGGTGGCCGCCCGGGGCTCCAGGGCGATGTGGTTCAGCAGGGTGGTGGTGAAGGCGAACAGCAGAAAGGGCAGCGACACCACCAGGATCAGCCCGACGCCCACCAGGGCGAAGATCGGCTTGCTGGCCCCCATCAGCGCCAGACCGGCCGCCAGGCTCACGAAAATCACCACCATCCAGATCAGGATCTGGCCGTAGATGTCACCGAAGGTGAGCGTGCAGCGCAGGTCGTAGACCTGGTTGTCCGAAGGGCTGACGGACGCCATGGCAGGGACCGGACGGAACGGAAGGGGGATCGACACGTCCCACTCAAGCCAGCACCGGCGCTGATCTTCGCTTCCCTCAACATCTGTTGAGAGAAGCGCCCCCGCCCCGGGGGCCCCGCCGGCTCAGCCGGCGGCCCGCAGCTGTTCCGAGGCCTGCTCCCGCGCCCACAGACGCCGGTAGGTGCCGCGCGTCGCCAGCAGCTCCTCGTGGTGGCCCTCCTGCACCAGGCGACCGTCCTCGAGCACCAGCACCCGGTCGCAGGCGGCCGCCGCCGACAGCTGGTGGCTGATCATCAGGATCGTGCGCCCCTGCTCGCCGCGGATCGTCCGCAGGATCTCGGCGGCGGTGGTGTTGTCCACGCTGGCCAGGGCGTCGTCCAGCACCAGCAGCGGGGCATCGACGAGCAGGGCCCGGGCCAGGGCGGTGCGCTGGCGCTGCCCGCCGCTGAGGGTGATGCCCCGCTCGCCGACCAGGGTGCGGTAGCCATCCGGAAAGCCCTTGATGTCCCCCTCCAGGCGGGCCTGCCTGGCGGCCTGTTCCACGGCCGCCAGGTCGGCGTCCGGATCGCCGTAGCGGAGGTTGTCCGCCAGGCTTGCCGTGAATAGGTAGCCCTCCTGGGGCACCAGGGCCACCTGGCGGCGCAGGTCCCCCAGGCTCAGCCGGGTGACGTCGTTGCCGTCGATCCAGAGCTCCCCGGGCTCCACCTCCACCATCCGTCCCAGGGCGCGGGCCAGGGTGGTCTTGCCGCAGCCCACCGGACCGACCACGGCCACCAGTTCCCCCGGCTGGAGCCGGAAGCTCACATCCACCAGGGCCGGGCGCTGGGCGCCCGGGTAGCGCACCGTCAGCCCCCGGGCCTCGAGCGCCCCATGGCCCCGGCGCCGCAGGGGCAGGGGGTCGGTGGGCGACTCGACCAGGGGGCGCCGCTCCAGCAGCTCCTGCACCCGCTCCAGGCTCACCTGGCCCGTCTGGAAGGTGTTGAGCGTGAAGCCCAGCAGGGCGGTGGGGAACACCAGCCGCTCCACGAACAGGATCAGGGCGACCAGATCGCCGATGCTCAGCCGGCCGCTCGCGAGCTGGCCGCTGCCCAGCGCCAGCAGCAGCAGCAGGCTGATCGAGGAGATGCCCTCCAGCAGCGGGAACAGGGTGCTGCGGGTGCGGGCCAGGCCGAGGGCCGCGTCGCGGTAGCGCCGGTTGCGGCCGGCGAAGGCCTGCTGTTCGGTGGCCTCCTGGCCGTAGATCTTGATGGCGCTGATGCCGGAGAGGTCCTCCTGGATCAGGTCGCTCAGCCCCGCCAGGGCCTCCTGCTGGCGACGCTGCTGGCGCATCATCCGGCCGCCGAACATCCGCACGGTCACCAGCATCAGCGGGTAGAGGCCCACGGCCGCCAGGCTCAGCCAGGGGTCGATCGAGAGCATCGCCGGCAGGGTGAGCGCGTAGGCCAGCGCCGTGTTGGTGAGGCTCAGCACCGCGAACCCGAGCAGGCGCCGCACGTTCTCCACATCGCTCGTGGCGCGGCTGATCACCTCGCCGCTGCCCGTGCTCTGAACCCAGCCCGGCTCCTGCAGCAGCAGGTGGTCGAAGATCTGCTGCTTGAGGTCCGCCTCCACCTGGCGGCCGACCCCGAACACGAGCAGCCGCGAGAGCAGCCGCACTCCGCCCATCACCGTGGCCAGCGCCATGATCAGCGCCGCCTGGGCCAGCACGTCGCGGAGCGCGAAGCCATCCTGCAGGTCGTCGATCACCCGCCGCACCAGCAGCGGAATGCTCACGCTCAGCAGGTTCACCACCACCAGTGCGCCCATGCCGAACAGCACCGTGCGCCGGTGGGGGCGCAGGTAGCGCCGGATCAGATCGAGCCGGAGGGCACCCACACAGCGATCACCAACAGGGCCCCAACCTAGGGATCGCGGCTCCCCATGCCGCGCCGGGGGCTTCCGCCACGGGGCCCCTTCCGCCACGCTGGGAGCCCCGCCGTCCCGTGTTCCGCCCCCATGGCCCAGCCCGGCTCCGAGAGCGCCCCGGACCAGATCCATCCCCTCCATGCCCTGGACCGGGAGGTGGTCGACCGGCTCCTGGCGGTGCAGGAACCCAGCGACGGCGATCTGGTGGATGCGGCCCGGCTGCTGATGCGTTACGAAGGATTTCCCGGTGCCCGCGACATCCAGGACGATCTGGCGAAGGCGCTGCGCTTCTGGAAGCTCACCCGCCCGGCCCTGCATGAGCGGACGCGGGCGATCTGGGCGGCCGGCTTCCGCCCGTCCCCCACCGCCGCCGAGGCGGTGGGATCGGGTTTCGACACGGCGGATCAGGAGAGCTGAGCCCGCTGCCCAGCCCAGCCCATGGGTCTCAGCTCGCTCGCTTTGCGCCGGGTGGTGGCAGCCCGCCGCCGCCGCGTCATGGCGCCCGGATCGGTGCGGGTTGCACTTCGACATTTTCTCCCGCTTCGGGTGATAGTGGGAGAGTCCCCATCACCCGGCCCGGCGTGCTTCGCACCCGGGCTTTTTATTGGCCGTCAGTCTCTGGCCGCCAATCTGGCCCCGAGTCGTTCCGCCCGCCATGGCCCCAGCCCCCTCCTGGCCCCCGCTGCTGGAGTCGCTCCTGCAGGGTGTCTCCCTCACCGCTGAGCAGGCCAGCGCGCTGATGCGCGGCTGGCTGGCCGAGGAGCTGCCCCCGGAGCTCACCGGTGCCCTGCTGGCCGCCCTGCGGGCCAAGGGGGTGAACGCCGAGGAGCTGGCCGCCATGGCCGCGGTGCTGCGCGACGCCTGCCCCCTGCAGGCTGCGCGGCCGGATCTGGCGCTGGTCGACACCTGCGGCACCGGCGGGGACGGGGCCGACACCTTCAACATCTCCACCGCCGTGGCCTTCGTGGCCGCCGCCTGTGGCGTGGCCGTGGCGAAGCACGGCAACCGCAGCGCCAGCGGCAAGGTCGGCTCCGCCGATGTGCTCGAGGCACTCGGCCTCCACCTCCAGGCCCCCCAGGAGCAGGTCGTGGCCGCCCTGCCGCGCACCGGGGTGACCTTCCTGTTCGCCCCGGGCTGGCATCCGGCCCTGGTCGGCCTGGCGCCCCTGCGCCGCAGCCTCGGCGTGCGCACGGTGTTCAACCTGCTCGGGCCGCTGGTCAATCCCCTGCGGCCCGAGGCCCAGGTGCTCGGTGTCGCCCGCCACGACCTGCTCGATCCGATCGCCGGCGCCCTGCAGCGGCTGGGCCTGCGGCGGGCGGTGGTGGTGCACGGGGCCGGTGGGCTTGACGAGGCCTCCCTGGCCGGCGTGAACGAGCTGCGGCTGGTGGAGGGGAACACGCTGCGCGCCGAGCAGCTCGACCCCGCCAGCCTCGGCATGGCCACGGCCCCCAACGAGGCCCTGGCCGGCGGCGACCTCGCCACCAACCAGGCCATCCTGGAAGCGGTGCTGCAGGGCCGCGGAACCCAGCCCCAGCAGGACGTGGTCGCCCTCAACACGGCCCTGGTGCTCTGGGCGGCGGGCCGGGTGGACAGCCCGGCCGAGGGCTGTGCACCCGCCCGGCAGGCCATGGCCGAGGGGGCGGCCTGGCAGAAGCTGGTCGATCTGCGCGAAGCTCTTGCGCCTGACGGCGGAGCCTGAGGCGCCTGCCCGCACCACCCGCCAGCCCTGCCAGCACCACCCGCCATGATGGCCTTACTCGAGCCCATCCAGCCATGGGAGATGCCGTGACGGCTCCCAGTTCCGCTGCCCTGCTGGTGCTTGCCGATGGCACCCTGCTGCGAGGCGAGGCCTTCGGCGCGGTTGGCACGGCGATCGGGGAGGTCGTGTTCAACACCGGCATGACCGGCTACCAGGAGGTGATGACCGACCCGAGCTATTCGGGCCAGCTCGTCACCTTCACCTATCCGGAGCTGGGCAACACCGGCATCAATGCGTCCGACCAGGAGGCCGACCACCCCCACGTGCGCGGCGTGATCGCCCGCCAGACCTCGCCCGTCGCCAGCAACTGGCGCTCCGAGGGCGACCTCGACGGCTGGCTGCGCTCCCACGGGGTGGTGGGCATCCGCGGCGTCGACACCCGCGCCCTGGTGCGTCACCTGCGCGAGGGCGGGGCGATCAACGGGGCGATCAGCAGCGACGGCACCAGCCCGGAGGCCCTGCTCGACCAGGTGCGCGCCGCACCGGCGATGCAGGGCCTCGATCTGGCCTCGGTGGTCACCACCTCCGAGCCCTACCAGTGGGACGCGACCTGCAGCGCCGACTTCGACGTCCGCCCCCAGAGCCTTCCCGATCGCCCCTACCGGGTCGTGGCCGTGGATTACGGGATCAAGCGGGCGATCCTCGAGCGGCTGGTGGCCCATGGCTGCTCCGTCACCGTGCTGCCGGCCAGCGCCAGCCTGGAGCAGGTGCTGAGCCATCAGCCCGAGGGGGTGTTCCTCTCCAACGGGCCCGGTGATCCGGCGGCGGTGACCAGCGGCATCGCCCTGGCCCGGGACCTCCTGGTTCAGCCCGATCTGCCGGTCTTCGGCATCTGCCTGGGCCACCAGATCCTGGCGCTGGCCCTCGGCGGCAGGCGCTTCAAGCTGGGTTACGGCCACCGCGGTCTCAACCACCCCTGCGGCAGCCCCGGCCAGGTGGAGATCACCAGCCAGAACCACGGCTTCGCCATCGAGGCCGACTCGCTGCCGGCCGACCGGGTGGCGATCACCCACCACAACCTCAACGACGGCACCGTCGCCGCCCTCGCCCTGCGGGATCAGCCGGTGTTCGGGGTGCAATACCACCCGGAGGCCAGTCCAGGCCCCCACGACGCCGACCATCACTTCGCCCGTTTCGTCGCCCTGATGGCGGAACGGCGGGCGCGGGACGCGCGCTGAGACGGGCCTTTCGCCCTGCTCTGCGGCGAGCCTCGAGCCCCTCCTGCCACATCCGCAACGGACCCCTACACTCCCCGCAGATACGCCTCGGGGGCAGAGCCATCAACGACCTGCAGCGTCTCACGGTGTCACTGCGCGGGGGCTTTGAGCAGCAGGCCCGGTGCCAGCTGTTTCGCTTCACCGGCCAGCTGGATGCCTACTCCGACAAGCAGTTCGGTACCTTCATCGCCAGCCACCGCAGCCCTGGCCAGCCCCTGGTGGTCGATCTCACCCACATCGACTTCATCGACTCCTCCGGTCTCGGTGCCCTGGTGCAGCTGGCCAAGCAGTGCAACGCCGATGCGCAGAAGTTTCTGCTCGTCGGCAACGCCCGGGTGGTGCAGACCGTGAAACTGGTGCGGCTGGAGGAGTTCCTGCATCTCCAGCCCGACCTCGACACCGCCCTTGGCAGCCTCGCCGCCTGAGTCCCCCGCAGGCGCGGCGAGCTGGCTGGCCGGCCTGCATCCCCAGCCCCCCCGAGGGGCGCTCAGCCCGGTGCAGCTCGCCTGGCTCGGCGATGCGGTGTGGGAGCTGCACCAGCGCCTGGAGCGCTGCCGCACCCCCGGCCGGGCCCAGGATCTCCACCGTGAGGTGGTGGCCACCGTGCGGGCCGACGCCCAGGCCCGGCTGCTGTCGCGGCTCGAGCCCTGGCTGTCCGAGGCGGAGCGGGATCTGGTCCGCCGCGGACGCAACCGGGCCGGCCAGGGCCCCCGTGGCGGTGATCCGGGTGCCTACGGCCAGGCGACGGGCTTCGAGGCGCTGCTGGGCTGGCTCTTTCTCCACGATCCCCCCCGGCTGGTCGAACTGCTAGATCACTTGAACGACAACGATCCCTAGGCTGGTCACACCATGAGCCCTCGATTCGAGCGCCGTCCGGACAGACGGATGGGTAACGGGGGCCGCGGGGCCGCGCGACCCGGCCGCGATCTCGGTCGGGATTTCGGCCGCGATGGGGGCCGCCCCTCGCCGCGGGATGGCCGCCCCGACTTCTCCCGCGAAGGCGGCCGGGACCCCGGTCGCTTCCGGAGCCGAAGGCCCGAGACTGAGCCGGGGGCCTGGGACGCCGCCAGGCCTGGAGCCGGCCGCGGTTCCGCTGCCCGCAGCCAGGGCGAGCGCAGCGGCTTCGTGCGGCGCTCGCCGGAACGCCCCGCCCCCTCCGGTCGCGGCGGCGCTCCCCGGGAGGGCGCAGGCCGCTCCCTGGACCCCCGAGATCGTCCCCGCTTCGCCGGGCGTCGCGACCAGGGTTCCCGTCCCGCCGCCCGCCGTTTCGACGGCCCCCGCCGCCCCGGGGCAACCCGTCCGCCGCTGCGCCCTGTGGTCATCGATGCCGAGCGTCCGGCGCCGGCCCCGGTTTCGGAGGCCGAGCGCCACAGCGACGAGCAACCCACCGACCTGGTCTGGGGCCGCCATTCCGCCCAGGCCGTGCTGGAGAGCGGCCGGCCGATCCATCGCATCTGGTGCACCACGGAGATGCGCTTCAGCCCCCGCTTCCTGCAGCTCCTGCGTGAAGCCAAGGCCTCGGGGGTGCTGGTGGAGGAGGTCACCTGGGCACGGCTGGGCCAGCTCACCGGCGGTGGCGTGCACCAGGGGATCGTGCTGCAGACGGCGGCGGCCGAGACCCTCGACCTCCAGGGGCTGATCGACGGCTGCCGCGCTGTGGGCGAACCGCCCCTGCTGATGGCCCTCGACGGCATCACCGATCCCCACAACCTCGGGGCCATCGCCCGCAGCGCCGAGGCCCTCGGCGCCCATGGGCTGGTGCTGCCGCAGCGCCGCAGCGCCGGCCTCACCGGATCGGTGGCGAAGGTCGCCGCCGGAGCCCTCGAGCATCTGCCCGTCGCCCGGGTGGTGAACCTGAACCGCGCCCTCGACTCCCTCAAGCAGGAGGGCTACCGGGTGGTGGGTCTGGCCTCGGAGGGCAGCGTCAGCCTCGAGGAGGCCGACCTGGAGGGTCCCCTGGTGATCGTGACCGGCTCGGAAGGCGACGGGCTCGCCATGCTCACCCGCAAACACTGCGACCAGCTGGTGCGCATCCCGCTGCGGGGCGCCACACCCAGCCTCAACGCCTCGGTGGCCACCGCGCTGCTGCTCTATGAAGTGGCGCGGCGGGGGTGGATGAAGGGCCTCCGCGGCGGTCAGCCCGCGCCGCGGATCCAGCGGCCCCAGCTGCCAGCGGCGAGCGCGGCGCTCACGGATCTCGTGCAGGAGCAGGTGAACCTGGCCTCCGAGGCGGCTGTGGAGACCGGCACGGCGATCGCGTCCACGATCGCGGCGACCCTCGACGGCGTGATCGAGACCCTCACCGGGGCCGCCGCCTCCCCCCAGACCGCTCCGGAGACCCCGGACGTGGGCTCAGCCGAGGCCTTGGCTGAGGCAGCTCCTGCGGACGAAGTGGACGAAGTGGACGAAGTGGACGAGGAACCGACCGGGTCAACCGAGTGGACCGAGTCGCCGGAGTCCCCGCATTCGCCGGATTCGGCTGTGACCGAGTCTTCGGAACTCGAACCCCAGCCCCCTTCCGCCCAGCCGGAGGCCTCTCGGGAGCCGGAGCCGGAGGCCCGGAGCGAGGGCGGGAGCCAGATCCCGTCAGCGGCGAGCCCCGAGGCCCCGCCGACCCTGCACCCTGGGCTGCCGGCCCTCACGATCCCGGCAGAGCCTGAGTTCCACGGGGATGTTCAGCTCTGAACGCAGGGCGGCGTCCTGGCTGCCACCAAGGAGCACAATGGGCACCTGATTGCCCCATCTGCATGAATCCCCTGCTGTGGCCGATGCGCAGCATCGTCAACGGAATGGGCCTGGCCTGGTGGGCCCGGATCCAGACCACGGCACCTGATGTGACCTACTGGTTCGGGCCCTTCGCACGGCGGCGCAGCCTCGAGGCCCATCTGCCGGGATTCTTGGAGGATCTGCGGGCCGAGGCCCCGGGCTCGATCGACGTGGCCCTCCTGCGCACCCGCCGCGGCGAGCCGCTCACCGAGCCTGGCTGATAGCGTCCACCCGATCTGGAGAACGCGGGGATGGGCATCGCCGAGTGGCGTGAGCAACTGAGCAGCGGCGAAGTCTCCGCCCGGGAACTCACCGACCATCACCTCGCCCGCATCGAGGCGGTCGACGGCACGGTGAAGGCCTTCCTCGAGGTCACTGCCGAGCGGGCACGGGCGGATGCCGACCGCATTGACGCCGCCCGTGCCGCCGGCGCAGACCTGCCCCCCCTGGCCGGCATCCCCCTGGCCATCAAGGACAACCTCTGCACCGCGGGGATCTCCACCACCTGCTCCAGCCGCATGCTGGAGAACTTCGTTCCCCCCTACGAGTCCACGGTCACCGAGCGGCTCTGGCAGGCCGGGGCGGTGCTGATCGGCAAGACCAATCTCGATGAGTTCGCCATGGGCAGCTCCACCGAGACCTCCGCCTTCGGCCCGAGCCACAACCCCTGGGACCCGGAGCGGGTGCCCGGTGGCAGCTCCGGAGGCAGTGCCGCCGCCGTTGCGGCAGGAGAGTGCGTCGCCGCGCTCGGTTCCGACACCGGCGGCTCGATTCGCCAGCCCGCCTCCTTCTGTGGGGTGGTGGGGCTCAAGCCGACCTACGGCCGGGTGAGCCGCTACGGCCTGGTGGCCTTCGCCAGTTCGCTCGACCAGGTCGGACCCTTCAGCCGCAGCGTCGCCGATGCGGCCGAGATTCTCCAGGTCATCGCCGGCGAGGATCCCCGCGACGCCACCTGCCTGCGGCTGCCGGTGCCCGACTACCGCGCCGCCCTGGAGCAACCGCTCACCGGCCTGCGGGTCGGCATCGTGCGGGAGTGCCTCGAGGCCGAAGGCCTCGCCGCCGAGGTGAAGGCCTCCGTGCTCGAGGCTGCCGCCCAGCTGGAGCGGCTCGGCGGCGAACTGGTGGAGGTGAGCTGCCCCCGTTTCAACGACGGCATCGCCACGTATTACGTGATCGCGCCGTCGGAGGCCTCCGCGAACCTCGCCCGCTACGACGGGGTGAAATACGGCCATCGCGCCCCCGGCGAGGGCAGCCTCGCCGAGATGACGGCGCGCAGCCGCGCCGAGGGCTTCGGCGACGAGGTGCAGCGCCGCATCCTGATCGGCACCTACGCCCTCTCGGCGGGCTACGTGGATGCCTACTACCGCAAGGCTCAGCAGGTCCGCACCCTGATCCGGCGCGACTTCGACCGCGCCTTCAGCAGCGTCGACGTGCTGCTCACCCCCACCTCCCCCACCACGGCCTTTCCGTTCGGTGCCCACGCCGACGACCCCCTGGCCATGTACCTGGCCGACCTGCTCACCATCCCCGCCAACATGGCCGGCCTCCCCGCGATCAGCGTGCCCTGCGGTTTCGACTCCCGCGGTCTGCCGGTCGGCGTGCAGTTCATCACCAACGTGCTGGAGGAGGCGCGCCTGCTGCAGGTGGCCCACCAATACGAACAGGCCGCCCGGGTGATGGAGCGTCGGCCGGCGGCGGCCCTGGCTGTCTGACAGCAGAGCCGTCTGACACCAGATCTGGTGGGCGGGTCCTACCCTGGCCACCATCGGCGCTGGCGTTCGTGGCTTTCGTTCCCCTCCACAACCACAGCGACTACAGTCTGCTGGACGGCGCCAGCCAGCTGCCGGCCATGGTCGAGCGGGCCGTCGCCCTCGGCATGCCGGCCCTGGCACTGACCGACCACGGCGTCATGTATGGCGCCATCGAGCTGCTCAAGCTCTGCACGAAGGCCGGCATCAAGCCGATCATCGGCAACGAGATGTATGTGATCAACGGCTCGTTGGATGATCCCAACCCGCCGAAGAAGGAGCGGCGCTACCACCTGGTGGTGCTGGCCAAGAATGCGGTCGGCTATCGCAACCTCGTCAAACTCACCAGCCTCAGCCACCTGCGCGGCATGCGCGGGCGGGGCATCTTCGCCCGTGCCTGCATCGACAAGCAGCTGCTGCGGCAGCACAGCGAGGGGCTGATCGTGGCGACCGCCTGTCTCGGTGGCGAGATTCCGCAGGCCATCCTGCGCGGCCGTCCCGAGGTGGCCCGTGATGTGGCCCGCTGGTACCAGGAGGTGTTCGGCGAGGACTTCTACCTCGAGATCCAGGACCACGGCGGCATCGAGGATCGCATCGTCAACACCGGGATCGCCCGCATCGGCGACGAGCTCGGCATCGAGCTGATCGCCACCAACGATGCCCACTACCTGAGCGTCGGCGATGTGGAGGCCCACGATGCCCTGCTCTGCGTGCTCACCGGCAAGCTGATCAGCGACGAGAAGCGGCTGCGGTACACGGGCACCGAATACATCAAGAGCGAGGCGGAGATGCTGGCGCTCTTCGCCGATCACCTCGAGCCCGAGCAGATCAGTCGGGCCGTCAGCAACACCGCCCGGGTTGCCGAGAAGGTGGAGGACTACGACATCCTCGGCCGCTACCAGATGCCCCGCTTCCCGATCCCGGACGGGCACACGGCCGTGAGCTACCTCACCGAAGTGTCCGAGCAGGGCCTGCGAGAGCGCCTGCAGCTCCCCGCGGATGCGGCCTTCGAACCCCGCTATGGCGAACGGCTGGCCTTCGAGCTCACGGTGATGGAGCAGATGGGCTTCCCCACCTACTTCCTGGTGGTGTGGGACTACATCCGCTTCGCCCGGGACAGCGGCATCCCGGTGGGGCCGGGGCGGGGCTCGGCCGCTGGATCGCTGGTGGCCTATGCCCTGGGCATCACCAACATCGACCCGGTGGTGCATGGGCTGCTGTTCGAACGCTTCCTCAACCCGGAGCGCAAGTCGATGCCTGACATCGACACCGACTTCTGCATCGAACGGCGCGGTGAGGTGATCGAGTACGTCACCCAGCGCTATGGCGAGGACAAGGTGGCCCAGATCATCACCTTCAACCGGATGACATCGAAGGCGGTGCTCAAGGATGTCGCCCGCGTGCTCGACATCCCCTACGGCGATGCGGATCGCCTGGCCAAGCTCATCCCCGTGGTGCGGGGCAAACCCGCCAAGCTCAAGGAGATGATCGGGCCGGAATCACCGGCACCGGAGTTTCGTGAGAAGTACGAGAAGGACCCGGTCGTCAAACGCTGGGTCGACATGGCCATGCGCATCGAGGGCACCAACAAGACCTTCGGCGTGCACGCCGCCGGCGTCGTGATCGCCGCCGATCCCCTCGATCAGGTCGTGCCGCTGCAGCGCAACAACGACGGTCAGGTGATCACCCAGTACTTCATGGAGGACGTGGAGTCGATGGGTCTGCTGAAGATGGACTTCCTCGGCCTCAAGAACCTCACCATGATTGACAAGACGCTCGATCTGGTCGAACAGAGCACCGGAACCAAGATCGATCCCGATCAGCTGCCCCTCGACGATGCCCCCACCTACGCCCTGCTGGCACGGGGTGACCTCGAGGGGATCTTCCAGCTGGAATCGAGCGGCATGCGCCAGATCGTGCGGGATCTCAAGCCCTCCTCGCTGGAGGACATCTCCTCGATCCTGGCGCTCTACCGTCCCGGCCCCCTCGATGCCGGACTGATCCCGAAGTTCATCAACCGGAAACATGGGCGCGAGCTGATCGATTTCGCCCACGAGAAGCTCAAGCCGATTCTCACCGAGACCTACGGCATCATGGTCTACCAGGAGCAGATCATGAAGATCGCCCAGGATCTGGCCGGCTATTCCCTCGGCGAAGCCGACCTGCTGCGGCGTGCCATGGGCAAGAAGAAGAAGAGCGAGATGGAGAAGCATCAGAGCCTCTTCGTGCAGGGGGCCACCGAACGGGGGGTGGATCCGAAGCTCGCCGAAGGGCTGTTCGAGCAGATGGTGCTGTTCGCCGAGTACTGCTTCAACAAGAGCCACTCCACCGCCTACGGCGCCGTCACCTTCCAGACCGCCTATCTCAAGGCCCACTATCCCGTCGCCTACATGGCGGCCCTGCTGACGGTGAATGCCGGCGCCTCGGACAAGGTGCAGCGCTACATCGCCAATTGCAACGCGATGGGCATCGAGGTGATGCCGCCGGATGTGAACGCCTCCGGCATTGATTTCACCCCTGTGGGCGATCGCATCCTGTTCGGACTCTCCGCCGTCCGCAACCTCGGCGACGGCGCCATCCGGC
This sequence comes from Aphanothece microscopica RSMan92, assembly GCF_046613545.2. Lineage (NCBI taxonomy): Bacteria > Bacillati > Cyanobacteriota > Cyanophyceae > Chroococcales > Aphanothecaceae > Aphanothece > Aphanothece microscopica. Next base: position 14,439 of record NZ_JBKKKY020000019.1, read on the forward strand.
AGCTGATCGAAACCCGCCGCCTCGATGGTCCGTTCCGCTCCCTGGCGGATCTCTGCGATCGCATTCCGGGTCAGCAGCTCAACCGCCGGGCGATCGAGGCCCTGATCCACTCCGGTGCCCTCGACTCGCTGGAGCCCAGCGCCAACCGGGCCCAGCTGATGGCGGATCTGGATCTCATCCTCGACTGGGCCAGTTCCCGCGCCCGGGACCGGGCCAGCGGGCAGGGCAACCTCTTCGACCTGCTGGGGGGCTCCGCCGCCGCGGATCCGGCGGCCGCCCCGGAGCCCGGCGTCACCGATCTGAGCACGGCCCCCAAGGCGGCCCCCGTGAACGACTATCCCCCCACGGAGAAGCTTCGTCTGGAGAAGGAACTGGTGGGGTTCTACCTCTCCGACCACCCGCTCAAGCAGCTGGCCCGCCAGGTGAAGCTGCTGTCGCCGGTGGCCCTGGGCAACCTCGAGGAGATGGCCGACAAGGCCAAGGTGAGCGCGGTGGTGATGGTGCCGGAGCTGCGCCAGGTGACCACCCGCAAGGGCGACCGCATGGCGATCCTGCAGCTGGAGGATCTCACCGGCAGCTGTGAAGCCGTGGTGTTCCCCAAGAGCTACGCCCGGCTGGCCGATCACCTGATGGTCGATGCCCGCCTGCTGGTGTGGGCGTCGGTGGACCGGCGGGACGACCGGGTGCAGCTGATCGTGGACGACTGCCGCTCGATCGACGACCTGCAGCTGCTGATGGTGGAGATGCCCGCCGACCAGGCCGCCGACATCGCCATCCAGCACCGGCTGCGGGAGTGCCTGCAGCGCCACCGTCCGCCCCAGGATGAGGCCGGGCTGAGGGTGCCGGTGGTGGCCCTGGTGCAGGAGCGGGAGGCCGTGCGCTTCGTGCGTCTCGGCCCCCAGTTCTGCGTGGCCGATGCCTCCGCCGCGCTGGCCACGCTGACGGCGGCCGAATTCAGGGCGCGGCTCAGCTCGCCGATGCGGGCCGCCTGAGCGGCCCACCGGGCGGGCTCAGGTGCTGTCGCCGCCGCCCTGGCGCATCGCCCGCACCGAGGCGCGCAGGCGGCTGATGTTGAGGCCGATCTGCTCGGTGCCCAGCGGGCTGCCGGGCTGGTCCTCCCAGCTGGCCGAGAGCACGCCGTAGCTCAGGCCGACCAGCCCGAGCAGGAAGCAGCCCCCGGAGGCCACCAGCGTGGCGCCGGGAGGGATGTCGACGATCTGGCGGCTGACCAGCACGTAGCTGGCCACGAACACCCCCATGCCCATCAGGGTCGGGATGCCGGTGGCGATGGCCACGCGACGTGCCATCCGGTTGGCGACAGCATCCGGGATCACCTGCTGGCGGGCAGGCCCGGGCTTGCCGGCGGCCGGCCGGTTGCTGCTCCTGGACGACCGTGCACCGTTCCGGGGCACCCCGTTTCCCATGCCTTTGGCGGCCATCGGTGTGCTCAGCCGCGGATGCCGAGCTTGGCGATCAAGGTGCTGTAGCGCTGCTGGCTGATGCCCTTGAGATAGCCGAGCAGCCGCTTGCGCCGGCCGATCATCTTCAGCAGACCCTGGCGGGACGAAAAGTCGTGCTTGTTCTGCTGCAGGTGGCCGGTGAGCTGGCTGATGCGCTCACTCAGCATCGCCACCTGAACCTCCACCGACCCGGTGTCGGTGCCGTGGGTCTGGTGGCTGTTGATGAGTTCCTGCTTCTTGTCGGTGGTGAGCGGCATGGAGATGGGAATGGCGGGGCCCGAGCCTGCAGCCTGAGCGCGCTGGCATGGCGTCGAATCGGGGCCAAGGAGCCCGAACCCGACCGACCTGCCCCGGCTACGCGGTGCAAACCGATACTTTACCGCCCGGCAGGGCCCTGATCCTCAGGCCGCGGGGCGGGACAGCCAGCGCAGGCAGTCGCGGATCCAGTCCTCGGAGCAGGCCGTGGAGGCCAGCCCCTGGGCCGCCACCGCCCGCAGGGCCCGGTGGATCTCGAGGCCCTCGTACCCCAGCGCCGAGAGGGTGAGCTGCACCTCCTCGCGGCTGTCCGTGTCCAGCGCCGGCAGGGGCGCCAGGTCCGGGTCCTCGCCGCCGGTGGGGAGCTGGCCGAGAAAGCGTTCCTGCAGCTTGCCCCGCAGCTCCACGGCCAGGCGTTCGGCAGTGCGCTTGCCCACCCCCGGGGCCTGGCAGAGCCGCCGCAGGTCGGCCTGCACGATGGCCTGCACGAGCTCCTCGGTGTGCATCGCCCCCTGCAGGCCGAGGGCCATCTGGGGCCCGACCCCGCTCACCGCCACGAGTTGCCGGAACAGGTCGCGTTCATGGCGCTGGGCAAAGCCGTAGAGGGTCCAGCCGTCCTCGCGGATGCTCTGGTGGATGTGCAGCGTGAGACGGCAGCCCACGGCCGGCAGCTCGCGCCACTGCCGCTGGCTCACCTGCACCTCGTAGCCCACCCCGCCGCAGACCAGCATCAGGCCGCAGCGCTTTTCCTGCTGCCAGGGATCGGTGAGTTCTCCTTGCAGCCAGCCGATCATGGGGGCAGTGTCACGCGCTCCATGCTGCCCGCCCTGCGGACCCTTGCCCAGTCGCTCCTGGCGCTGGCCCTGTCCTGGCTGTTGCTGTTGCCCCTCGGCGGCTGCTCCGGGGTGGGCCAGCCACCGCGCACCGTCCTGCTGCGGGCCCTGGGGCTGCAGATCCAGCTCACCCAGGGCTCCATCGCCGAGGCCCTGGGGCTGGAGGCCCAGGGGCTGCCGGAGGTGAGCCGGGTGCGGGTGAGCGACCAGCAGCCGGTGCGGATCGGCGAAGCCCGGGGGCTGCGGTTGAGGGGGACCTTCGACTGGCGCCTGCCGGGGGATCCGGTGCGGGTCGACAGTCCCTTCGAGCTCTACCTCGAGCGGGGTGAGCGGGGTGAGAGCTGGCGGCTGGCCAGGCCCAGCGGCGCCCTCGACGCCGACACCCAGCTCTGGCTCACCGATCCGCTGCCCCTTCCGGGTCGGAACGGCGCGAACTCAGGCTGATCAGGGTGGCCAGCAGCACCAGGGCGGCCCCGCCGATGGTGGCCGTTTCGATCCGCTCCTGGAACAGCAGCCAGCCCCACACCCCTGCGAACACCACCTGGACGTAGCTGAGGGCGGTGGCCCGGGCCGCCGGCAGCGCCGTCAGTCCCCGCGTCAGGCTCACCTGGCCCAGCTGGGTGAACAGGCCCACCCCCAGCAGCCAGAGAAGTTCGGTGGGGGTGGGGACCACCGGATCCAGCAGGACGAAGGGGAGGCTCAACGGCACGGCCACCAGGGGGAAATAGAACACGATCACCAGCGGGTGTTCGCTCCGGCCCAGGGAGCGCACGCTCACGTAGGCGATGGCCGTGGTGAGGGCGCCGGCCACGGCGACCAGCACCGGCAGCGGCGCCAGGGGGGTGCCGCCGCTGAACAGCTGGGCCGGCTGGGCCACCAGGAGCACGCCGGCCCAGCCGAGCACCATGGCGACCACAACCCGGCCACCGATGCGCTCACCCAGCACCAGCCAGGCCAGCAGGGCCGTGAAGGTGGGGTAGAGGTACTGCAGCACCGTGGCGGAGGCCAGGGGCAGGGTGGCCAGGGCCGCGTAGACGCACGCCAGTGCCACGGTGCCGATGCTGCCGCGCCAGAGCAGCAGGCCCCGCCGCTGGCCCCAGGGATCGATGCCGGCCCGGCGCAGCAGCCACCAGCTCAGCACCACGCTCACCAGGGCCCGGGCGAGCACCACCTCCGCGGTGGGGATCCGCCCGCCCACCTGCTTGACGCAGACGCCCATGGCACTGAAGGCCAGGGCACTGGCCACCATCTGCAGGGTGGGGCTCGGCACCGGGCGGCCCATGGCGGTGTTGCCCCCGGGTTGCTGCCGGCATGTTGGCAGTCCCGCCGTCAGAATCGGGTCCCCTGCCCTGGCCGTGCTGTTGAGCCTGCCGCGCCTCCATCCCCGCACGATCGAGGCCGTCAAGGAGCGCGCCGACATCGTGGATGTGGTGGGCGAGCACGTCGTGCTCAAGAAGAAGGGGCGCGAGTTCGTGGGGATCTGCCCCTTCCACGACGACAAGTCACCGTCGATGACGGTGTCACCGGCCAAACAGTTCTATTACTGCTTTTCCTGCGGTGCGGGCGGCAACGCCATCAAGTTCCTGATGGAGCTGCAGCGCCAGAGCTTCGGCGATGTGGTGCTGGAGCTGGCGCGCAAGTACCAGCTGCCGGTCGAGACCCTCGACGGGCCCCAGCAGGAGCGCCTGCGCAAGCAGCTGTCGCGCCGCGACCAGCTGCACCGGGTGCTCAGCCTGGCGGCCGGCTGGTTCCGCAGCCAGCTGCGGGCGCCTGGCGGTGCCGCGGCCCTCAGCTACCTGCGGGAGCAGCGGGGCCTGAGCGAGGGCACGATCGAGGCGTTCGAACTGGGCTACGCCCCCGACCAGTGGGACGGCCTGCTCCGGCACCTGGACCAGGTGGAGGGGCTGGGCCCCGAGTGGCTCGAAGCCGCCGGCCTGGTGGTGCCCCGCAAGGGCCAGCCCGGCGACAGCAGCCGGGGCTACTACGACCGCTTCCGCGGCCGGGTGATGGTGCCGATCCGGGACCGCCAGGGGCGCGTGATCGGTTTCGGCGGGCGCAGCCTCGATGGGGCCGAGCCCAAGTACCTCAACTCCCCGGAAACGGAGGTGTTCGAGAAGGGAAAGCACCTGTTCGGTCTGGACCGGGCGGCCAACGAGATCCGCCGTGATGACCGGGCGGTGGTGGTGGAGGGCTATTTCGACGTGATCGCTCTCCACGCCGCCGGCATCACCAACGCCGTGGCGGCCCTGGGCACCGCCCTGAGCAGCCAGCAGATCACCCAGCTCTGCCGCTGCTGCGAGAGCCGGCGCCTGATCCTCAATTTCGACAGCGACGGTGCCGGGGTGCGCGCCGCCCAGCGGGCGATCGGCGAGGTGGAGCAGCTGGCGCTGCAGGGCCAGCTGGAGCTGCGGGTGCTGCACCTGCCGGCCGGCAAGGATCCCGATGAATTCCTGCGCCAGCACGGTGCCGGCGAGTACCGGGCCCTGCTCGACCAGGCGCCGCTCTGGCTCGACTGGCAGATCGAGCAGGTGCTGGGCGATCGGGATCTCTCCCGCTCGGACCAGTTCCAGCAGGCCGTGACGGCCCTGGTGGGCCTGCTGGGCAAGCTCCCCCAGAGCGCGGTGCGCAGCCACTATCTCCAGCAGGTGGCCGAGCGGCTCAGCGGCGGCCAGGCCCGCCTGGCGATCCAGCTCGAGGACGACCTGCGCCAGCAGGTGAAGGGCCAGCGCTGGCATGGCCGCTCCCAGAAGTGGGAACAGCCCGGTGAGGCGGGCCTGCGGGAGCTGGCCGAGGCCGAGGTGCTGCGCCTCTACCTCCATGCCCCCACCCACCGGGCCGCGATCCGGGCCGAGCTGCGCCGCCATGAGCTCGATGATTTCGCCCTCTCCCACCACCGGCGGCTGTGGGCGGCGATCAGCGCCCTGGAGGAGGACAACCTGGGGGTCGGGCGCCTCGAGGCCATCAACCGCGGCCTCGATCCCGGCCATGACCTGGCCGATCTCGAGCTGCCCCGCCTGCTCGGCGATCAGCTGGTCGTTGAGGAGAGTGCCCTGCTGGCCCGGCTCACCCCGCTGATCGAACCCAGCGAACTGCAGCTGCTGCAGCTGGCCCAGCCCCTGCTGCAGCTGCGCGGGGCCCTGGCGGCCCTCGAGCGTCAGCGCAGCCTCAAGCGTTGCCGCCACCTGCTGGATGCCTGGGGCAGCCAGCGGCTGGAGACCCTGGAGCGCTGCATCGCCCGGCTGCTGGCCGGCGAACATCCCGAGGCCGAGGCCTCCGAAGGGCTGGTTCCGGTGAGCGACATGGAGAGCCGCATCGAGGCCCTGTTCGCCGACCTCAACAGTGACGCCCTGCACTTCCAGGAGCTCTACTACAACGAACGCCGCTATCTCGAGCAACTCGATGAGCGACGCCGGGCCGGTTACGCCGAGCTCAGTGTTGAGCCCCGCTCCCGGGTTGAGCCCAGCTCCCAGCCCCTCTCGGCCTGAACCGCCTCACACCTCGCCCAGGAAGTCGCGCTTGCCGACCGGCACCCCGTTGTGCCGCAGGATGTCGTACGCCGTGGTCACATGGAAGTACACGTTGGGCAGCACGAAGGCCGAGAGGAACGGCCAGCCCTGCATGGTGATCGTCTCCCCCCGGCCGATCGGCACCGTCACCTCCCGCGTCTCCGCCGCCTCCAGCTGGTCCGGCGTGATGGTCGCCAGGTAGTCGAGCGAGTGCTCCACCCGCTGGATCAGCTCCGCGAGGGTGGTCTCGTTGTCCTCCATGGCGGGCGCCTCGCCTCCCGCCAGGCGCGCGACGCCCCGTCGCGCGATGTCCGTGGCGATCTGCACCTGGCGCGCCAGCGGAAACATGTCGGGATAGAGCCGACTCCCCACCAGAACGGCTGCATCGAAACCCTGGCTGTCGGCGTGGGCCTGGCCCTTGTGGAGGATCTGGATCAGCTGGCCCAGGCTGCGCTGCAGTGGCGGCAACGCGGCCTGATGCATCGTGACGGCCATCGCGGAGAGCTTGGGACTGCATCCGGAAAACTAGGCCAGACCCTCCTGAGGGCCTCCTCCTGCAGCGGCTGGGTGGGGTTTGCGGGCTGCGGCGATCAGGCCGGATTCGTCAGGCTGAACGGCTGACCGACCTGATCATCCGGAACCTGGGCATGGCTGCCATCGCAGTAGGGGGGATGGCCCGTCTGCTTGCAGCGGCAGAGCCAGGCTTCTCCCTCGTCTTCAGCCTTGAAGGGCTGGGGGCTGAACGCCGTGCCCTTGTGGGCGCCGTCGCAGAAGGGCTGAGCGCTCGAGCGTCCGCAGCTGCAATACAGATACGTCTTCCCCTGTTTCAGGTCGACGGCGATGGGCTCGTTCGCGGCCACGATCGGCTTGTCCATGGGCAGCCTCCTTGGGAAGGGGTTGGGTGAACGTGGGTTGGCATCGATTCTGGTGCGAAGGATGTGCGCCGGCTTTCATCGCACAGTCCCTCACGGGCGCTGCCTGGGTGCCCCTGCCTGGCTGACGCTGCCGATGGAGGACCCTGCGCCAGCGGGGAATCGGCTGCGGCCGCTGCGAGCAACTGTTCGGCGAGGGCATCCGGATCGGCGATGGCCTCGATTCCCGCTCCGGCCGTGCCGAGCAACTGCGGCTGGGAACCCAGCCGCACCAGCAGGTTGGCCAGAAAGGCGTCGTGATCGTCCAGGAGCGCCGGCTCCATCCATCCGCGCCGTCCCCCGACGCTCCAGAGCAGACCGCCCCGCCGATCCTGCACCAGTACCGCCGGGCGTTGTGCCAGCCGCTCCTGGATCAGCGCCGGATCCGTGCTGGCGAAGAAGGCCTCCGCCTCATCGGCATCGCAGCGGATCAGCTGGGCCGCCTGGGCCAGGGGCCGCAGGCGACGCTTGACTTCGGCGGTCGGTGCCGCACCGACCGGGAGCCCCCAGCGCTCCGGCGACCAGTCCACGTCCAGGGCGATGGAGACACCACGGGGGAGGGCGCGCTCGAGGACCATGCTGAGCACCTCGTTCTCGGTGGTTTCGAGGAGGGCGTTGCTGGACACGCGCAGCCAGAACGCCTCGCTGACCTGGGGCAGCAGTGCCTCGGTGAGCGCGGCGGCGCTGCGGCCAGCCGATGGGTCACCCAGGGCCGTGGCGAAATCGACAACGGCAGGGCCGAACGTGGCGGGGCTGGTCTGGGTTTGGAGGGTTGTGCTGGTCGTTGTTGTGCTGGTCATGAGGCAGATTTTTGAATTCGACGAAAGCGGGACGCGATGGGCCAAGGGCCTGGAGCTGAATCTGCGGGCCTGGATCAACCCGTCCCCGTGGATGTGGCAAGGGGCTTCAGCCCTTTGCCACGGCGCCATGGTCTGGCGATCAGCGCTCAGCCCTGCTTCTGGGTGAAGGCATGGAACCGTTCCGCCAAATCCTGGAACACCTCATCGCTCTGCTGGAGCATGGAGCTCCAGCTCTCCTGCGTGGCCTGCTGGAGCTGATGCAGTTGATCCCGTGCACGGTTCCGTGCCTCGGTGAGATCCTCCAGGCGTTGTTCGGTGCCATGGCATAGATCGGAGGCCACATGCTGCAGGCTCTCCTGCAGCGTCTCGATCTGCTGGGACCACGCCTCCACCTGGGCCGTTTTCTTCTCCAGGATCGCCGTCCTGAGGTGCTCATTCACCTGGTTCTGGTCCACTCCCTGGCTGCTCTTGGTCTGCTTCGTGCTGGTGATCATGGGGGTCATCTCCTGTGGTTGGACAACGGATGCGTGGCTTCGATCGGCGCCACAGCCTTGTTCACAAGGCGCCGGTGCGGCGAGATCTGGATGCACCAGATCATCTGAATCCCTGACCGTGATGCTGGCCGTGATCGTGATCCCTGGCCTTGCTTGAGCCTGGCTTGAGCCGGATCCCTGCGTGCTGGTGTGAGCCAGGACCCTGAAGGTCGGATCGGCCAAGACCAGACCGGCAACAATCTGATCTGTGAAGACTCAGATCTGTGAAAACGTAGATCCGTGACGATCGGATCTGTGAAGACTCAGACCTGCACGCAATCTGGCGCTCACCCGGGACTGTTCAAGCTCAAGGGTCAGCGCTGACTAATTACATGACGTGCTGTCGCGATCTGCATCCGATGTCTTCAACGTACCACGATGTTCTGGATTGTCAACATCGAAACGCCGCATCTGCTGCCATCCAGGCATGGGCAGATCGGGCAGATCCCAAGCCCTCAGCAGCATTTCGGCGATCTCTTTCGCTTCTCTTGTTTCGCTCCGCTGTCCCGCATGCCGTCCTGCGCGTGCCGTCCCGATTGTTTCCCATCCGCCGCGCATCGGAGCGGGTGCCGCAGACCTTCCTGGAGTGCGGGGCAGGCCGCCCTCGCGGGCCTGCTCGCGTCGCCCTCTGTAGCCTGAGGGCCAACCCCAGCCCCGCCGTCGCCATGGGTTTCTTCGAGGTGTTCTGGCATGGCGAGGCCATCGGCGATGGTGGCGATCTGGATGAGGCGCTCACGGCCTATGCCCTGGTCAGGCCCGAGGACGGCAGCTGGGATGACGCCTGCGCCGATCCCGGCGCCGATCCCTGCATTCGCCGCTACGCCTCCTTCGAGGCCTACCTCGACAACGCCGATGAGCTCGAGACCATTCCGGTGACGGCCGCCATGATCGCTTCGGCCATGGCCCAGCTCCCCTGACGCCAGGCATCCTTCCCCTTCACGGCGTTCGCCCTGTCCCTTCATGGCGTTCGCCCCGTCCCCGAGCAGGCCCCGGCTGCGCCCTCTTCAGCAGGCCAGCACCCGGGGAATCGCCTCCAGCCGGGTGGTGGCGGCCCGCGACAGCCGCTCCCGCCGCATCGCCCAGGCGGGCTGCAGCCCGCAGGCGGCCCACTGCACCGTGCCACGGCCGTAGCGCTGGTTGAGCCGATCGATCGTGGCCAGCAGGGCAGCGCGCCGCTGCTGCTGTTCCGGCGGCAGCGGCTGCAGCAGGTGGTGCTGCAGCATCTCTTCGCCCTGGAGGTGCTGCAGCAGCACGCCGGCCTTCTGCAGCGGACGGTGCGGGTGGAACAGCCGCTCGGCCAGCGGCAGGGCTGCCGCCAGCAGCACGGCGGTGTCGTTGCTGGGCAGCGCCAGGGTCACGGTGGCGCTGTTGCTGTAGAAGCTGGTGCCGTTGAACGGGTTGCTGCGCACGAACACACTGAGAGCCCCGGCCCGCTGGTGCTGGCGACGCAGTTTTTCCGCCGCCCGCGCCGTGTAGGTGGCGATCGCTTCCCGCAGCTGCGCCAGGCTGCGCACCGGCTCACTGAAGCTGCGGCTGACGCAGGTCTCCTGCTTCGGCGGCGGCGTGAGGATCAGCGGAAGGCAGCTGTGGCCCCGCAGCTCCTGCTGCAGCCGCAGGCCCACCACCCCACACTTCTGGCGCAGTTCGCCGCTCGGCATGTCCCGCAGGGCGCGGGCATGGGCGATGCCCCGCAGCCGGCACCAGCGCGACAGCCGCCGACCGATGCCCCAGACGTCCTCGATCGCCACCTGCTCCAGGTGGGGCGTGGGGTCGGCGACGGCCCCCAGGTCGAACACCTGCCCCTGGGTGGGATCGGCCTTGGCGAGGCGGTTGGCCAGCTTGGCCAGCACCTTGGTGGGGGCCAGGCCCACCGCCACGGGCAGTCCCAGTTCCCGCCGCACCGCCCGGCGCAGCTGCTGGCCCCACGCGGTGAGATCGGCGCCGTTCCGGCGTGGCACGAGGCCGAAGGCTTCGTCGATCGAGTAGATCTCCAGGTCCTCCACCCAGCGCTCCAGGATGGTCATCAACCGCTGGCTCATGTCGGCGTAGAGGGCGTAGTTGGAGCTGCGCACCACCACCCCCAGCCGTTCCAGCTCGCGCTTCACCTGGAAGTAGGGCTGGCCCATGGCGATCCCGAGCCGCCGGGCCTCGGCACTGCGGGACACGATGCAGCCATCGTTGTTGGAGAGCACGACCAGCGCTCTCCCGAGCAGGGCCGGCTCCAGCACCGCCTCGCAGGAGGCATAGAAGTTGTTGCCATCGATCAGGGCGATGGCCCGCTGGCGGGTGGCGGGCATGGGGCCTCAGCAGCGGTGGATCACGTGGGTCGCCACTCCCCAGATGCGACCGTCGTCGTGGCCGCACAGCGGCAGGGGGGGATAGGCCGGATGGGCCGGCTCCAGCCACCGCCGGGGCCCCGCGGCGGCCAGGCGCTTGACGGTGAAGCCGCCATTCAGCAGGGCCACCACCACCTGGCCGGGCCGTGGTTCCAGCCGCCGGTTCACCACCAGCAGATCGCCATGCTGGATCCCGGCCCCCCGCATCGAATCGCCACTCACCCGCAGCAGCAGGGTGGCCTCGGGATGGCTCACCAGCAGGTGTTGCAGGTTGAGCGCCGGGGGCGCGGTCGGCTCGGGCCGATCGCCGCGCTGGAGGGGGTACGGGGGCGCCGGATGCCCCCTGGAGCTGTCGACCACGGCCGGAGCACCACGGCCCATCAGCGTAGTACAGATGTACTGGCCGGGTGCCGGGCGTCGCGCCGTGGGCGGATCGGCGGTGCAGGCGGGTGGGGATGCTGCACGAGCCTGGCAGCCATGGAACCCGAATCCAGGCGCGGGGGTGCCAGCCTGCCTGCCCGGTGTTGGCTGCCTGGCCGCAGTTGGCTCCCGGCCGGCTCCAACCCCGCTCGCACGCCCTGAGCAGGAAGCCGATCAGGCCGGGGCGGCACGGAAGCGGGCGACGAAACCCGCCAGGGGCATGGGGCCGCAGCGGCGCTGCCAGCCGATGCCGTCCGGCCTGCGGCGCCAGCAGGAGAGGCGCGGGCCAGCGCGGTGGAAGCAGATCAGATAGCGAAAACGGGCCTGGCGGCTGGCCGGGTTGGCCGTGGCGGCCTCCAGAGCCGGGAGGGGGGCGAAGACCAGCAGGAGTTCCCGCAGACTGGTGGCAGGGGCACCGGTACGGCGGAGCGGAGTGCCGAGCAGATCGGCGAGCTGGTGGGGAGAGCCTCCCGCGGCCAGCCACCAGTGGTGCTGAACGGGACGGCTCAGGGAGAGCAGGGAAATCACGGCGGCGACCACGGCAGGGGGTGGGGAGACCTCCCCCTGCCAGTGCCCGGGCCGTCCCAGCCCGAGGCGGCAGAACCGCAGAGCGCCTCCAGGGCGGGGATCAGCCGGTCACGGACGGCTGGCAGAACAGCACGATCAGCCAGATCGCCCCGAGGATGGGAATGAGCCCGATGAAGATCCAGGGCCAGGGCTTGCCGATGTCGCGGAGCCGGCGCACGCAGAGGGGAATGCCCGGCAGCAGGGTCGCCACCGTGTAGATCGTGTTGAGTCGCGGGGAGATCAGGGCCGTGATGATGGCCACGATCAGGTTGGCCAGCACAAACCACCAGTAGTCCCCACGGTTGGAGCGGCCCTCGTAATCGAAGGAGCGGATCCAGGCGGATGTGTAGGCGTCGATCAGGGGCATGGGAGGGGAAGGGCGACGACGCTGTTTAGACGTCGTCGCCCGTGTCTGCCGGCGATTGTCGTGAAGCGTTGTGCTCCACGCTGGGGTAGGGGCGGCGGGCCGGAGGCTTCAGCCGACGCTCGCCATGTGCCGCATCAGATCGATGCACTTGCAGCTGTAGCCCCACTCGTTGTCGTACCAGGCCACCAGCTTCATGAACGTGTCGGTGAGGGCGATCCCGGCACCGGCATCAAACACCGAGGTGCAGCTCTCGCCGACGAAATCGTTGGAGACCACGTCGTCTTCGGTATAGCCGAGGATGCCGGCCAGCTCGCCCTCGGCGGCGGCCTTCATGGCGGCCTTCACCTGGTCGTAGCTGGCGGGGGTGGCCAGGTTCACGGTGAGGTCCACCACCGACACATCGGGTGTGGGCACGCGGAAGGCCATGCCGGTGAGCTTGCCGTTGAGCTCGGGAATCACCCGACCCACCGCCTTGGCGGCACCGGTGGAACTGGGAATGATGTTCTGACCGGCACCGCGGCCACCGCGCCAGTCCTTCACCGAGGGGCCGTCCACGGTCTTCTGGGTGGCCGTCGTGGCGTGCACGGTGGTCATCAGACCACTGGCGATGCCGAAGTTGTCGTGCAGCACCTTGGCCATCGGGGCCAGGCAGTTCGTCGTGCAGCTGGCGTTGGAGACGATGTCCTGCCCGGCGTAGCTGCTGTGGTTCACGCCCATCACGAAGATCGGCGTGGCGTCCTTGGAGGGGGCGCTCATCACCACCCGCCGGGCGCCGGCGTTGATGTGGGCCCGGGCCGACTCATCGGTGAGGAAGAAGCCGGTGCTCTCCAGCACGTAGTCCGCACCGATCTCACCCCAGCGGAGGTTGTTGGGATCGCGCTCCGCGGTGATGCGGATCGTCTTGCCGTTCACCACCAGCTGACCGTTCTCCACGGCGATATCCCCCTGAAAGCGGCCGTGGGTGGAGTCGTAGCGGAGCATGTAGGCCAGATACTCCACAGCGATCAGATCATTGATGCCCACCACCTCCACATCGCCGAGGCTCACGGCGCGGCGGAAGGCGAGGCGACCGATACGGCCGAAACCGTTGATGCCGATGCGGATGGTCATGGTGCGCAGCGAAGGGAAAACGGTGTGGGTCTCAGCCTACGGAGCGCCCTCCCCAGAGCTGAAGATCCCCTCGGGACAGAGGCTGGAACGCCCATCGGCAAAGGCCATGCCGATGCGCACGTCCCGGCGGGCGCTGGCTCCGTCCGCCGCCTCGGTGAGCACGGGAAGCAGCGCCTCGCTGTAGTGGCGGCGCTGGGCCTGGCTGATCACTCCGTCGCGCTCGAGGGCGCAGAGGGTGCGCATCGCCCCGTTCCCCTTGCCGAACATGAGCATGAAGGCTTCCTTCCTGCCCAGGGGCGGCTTGGGGGGCTCGGCCTGACTCCGGGCCGCGGGGGCGCAGGGGCCGGCGGCCAGCAGCAGCAGGCCGACCAGCGCGGTGAACCGGGCAGACGCCCCTGGCGGAGAGCTCCACGCCGCTGGAGGATGCACGCTCAGGGCTCCTCGTCCTCCAGAAGCAACTGCTGGAATGCGGTATAGAGGTCGCCGTGCTCACGGGCCAGCCGCGGATCCGGGCGGCCCTGCCCTGCCGGGTCCCGCTGGCGGGCAGGCCGTGGCTGGGCAGGCCGCGGCTGGGCAGGCCGTGGCTGGGCAGCAGAACCAGAGCCTGGCGCCATGGCCCCCTCTCCAGCCCCGGCATCGGCCTGCCTGAGCCGGCGGCCAGCCTCGAGCTGACGCAGCCGGTCCAGCAGGTGGGGGGGCACGGTGCCGTCGGCACTGGCCTGCATCAGTTCGCGGAACAGGGCCTCCGGATCGGTCTCCGTCTCCACCTTGTGACGCCCCTGGCCGGATGGTTGGGGCGCCGGCTGGGGTGGGGGCGCCGCCAGGGGCTGCGGCAGGGGCTGGGGCAGGGTGCGTCCGAGCTGGCGGAGCCGCTCAAGGCTGCGGGGGTCGAAGCTCATGGCGATGGCGCGGGGATCGTCGTGAGGGTGCCGTCAGCTGCAGCCGAGGGTCTGGCGGGTCTGGCGGCCCGTCACGGGGTTGGTGCCGCTGGCCACCGCGCAGAGCGCCTTGAGGGCATCGCCGCGCAGCGGCACGTTGGTGAAATCAGCACCGTCGATGGTCACGTCCGTGAACTTGGTGTTGAAGGCGAAGGCGTCCTCCAGCACGGCGTTGGTGAGGTCGGTGCCGTTGAAGATGGCCGAATCGAGCGTGGCTTCACGCAGGTTGGTGTTGCTCAGGTCCGCGTCCTGGAGCTTGGCGCCGAACAGGCTGGCCCCCTGCAGGTCGGCGCCCGCGAGATTCGCGTCCCGGAGGTTGCTGAGGTTGAACGTGGCGCCCCTGAGGTCCTCGCCGTGGTAGTCCGCCCCGATCAGCACCTGCTTGGCCACATCCATGGCCGCCAGGGCCGGCGATGGGAACCACAGGCCGAGGGGCAGCAACAGGGCGCCGAGGAGCAGCACCACAGCGACCAGCGGAGCGCTGCCCAGCCGCCCGCGCCACAGCCCGCGCCACCGGCTGCGGCGCGGCGCGGGCTGGATCGGTTCAGGCGGCTGGGGGAGGGTCATCGCAGAAGCCATGCTGGCGGAACCGGGGGCCCTGACCATCCTGGCCGACCCGGGGGCCGCTGGAGAGCATTGGCCAGGCGGATGCTGTGGCCATGCTGAAGCCGTGGATGGAGCTTCAGCCGATGGCCAGCCGGGGGCGCACGGCGCTGCTGGGCGACTGGGCCGAACAGCGGGCCCTGCGGCTGCTGCGCACCCGGGGCTGGGTGCTGCTCTCCCGCCAGTGGCGCTGCCGCTGGGGCGAACTGGACCTGGTCGTCGCCAAGGGAGAGCGACTGCTGCTGGTGGAAGTGAAGGGTCGGGGCCGGCCCGGCCCCGATGGCTGGGGCCGGGCTGCGCTGGGCAGGGCCAAGCGGCTGCGTCTGGAACGGGCCTGGAGCTGCTGGCTGGTGGAGCACCCCGGCTGGGCGAACGCCACGGCAGAGCTGGTGTTCGCGCTGGTGCCCCTGCCACCGTCGCGACGGCCGGTGCGATGGATCCGCGCCTGGCCCTGACCCAGGGCTGCGGGGCCTCAGGGAGCTGGGGCAGGACTGGGTGCCGGATCCGGGGCCAGATCCGGGGCTGGGGCTGGGGCTGGATCCGGGGCGGTGGTGAACCAGACGGTGCAGCGGTAGCGGAAGTTGTCGAAGCCCACCCCGATCTCCTCGCAGCGCTCGCGGGTGACCGTGGCCCCCGCAGGCATCTGCTCGCGGGCCCGCTGCAGGGCGTTCTCACGGTTCCAGACCGAGGACGACGTGATGCTCCCGGCCAGCACGGCCGGGGCTGGCAGCAGCAGAGCGGCGCCGGCTAGCACCAGCACCCAGGGACGGCTGGACGACGGGGAGGCCGGCCGGCCGAGGGAGCGGCGCATCGGTTCAGCGGAGACTCTGATCTCCGCTCTAGCTCCGGAAAGCCACCCCGGCAGGCAATCTGGATCGGATCCGCCGGCCTCCATGAGTTTCGCCGCCCACCGCACCCGCAAGCGCTTCGGCCAGCACTGGTTGACCGATGCCGCGGTGCTGGATCGGATCGTGGCGGCGGCTGATCTGCGCCAGGGGGAGCGGGTGCTGGAGATCGGTCCGGGGCGGGGGGCCCTCACCGAGCGGTTGCTGCAGACGCCCGTCGCCGCGGTGGGGGCGGTGGAGCTGGACCGCGACCTGGTCCAGGGGCTGCACCAGCGCTTCGACGCGGATGCCCGCTTTGCGCTGCTGCAGGGCGATGCCCTGTCGGTGCCGCTGCCCGCCGCCGACAAGGTCGTGGCGAACATCCCCTACAACATCACCGGCCCGCTGCTGGAACGGCTGGTGGGGCGGTTGGACCGGCCGGTGGCAGAGCCGTACCGGCGTCTGGTGCTGCTGGTGCAGCAGGAGGTCGGCGAGCGGATCCGTTGCAGCCCGGGCAGCAGCGCCTACTCGGCCCTGAGTGTGCGGATGCAGCTGCTGGGCGACTGCCGCCCGGTCTGTGCCGTGCCGCCGCGCTGCTTTCAGCCGCCGCCGCGGGTGCAGTCGGAGGTGATCCTGATCGAACCCTTCCCGCCGGAGCTCCGGCCGGAGCTCGGGCTGGCCCGCGCTGCCGAACAGCTGCTGCGGCGCTGCTTCGCGGCCCGTCGCAAGATGCTGCGCAACAGCCTCGGCGGCCTGGTGGGCGCTGCGGAGCTCCAGCACATCGCCAGCGGCATCGGCATCTCCCTGGAGCAGCGTCCCCAGGAGATCGCCCCCCGGGCCTGGCTCGAGCTGGCGGCCGGCCTGCAGCGCGCCAGCGAGAGCTCCCCGAAGCCGAGCTCCGATGATGCGGGCCAGCGGAGGGTGGACCCGATGGTGGACCGGCGTGCTGAGGGGCGGCGTGCTGAGGGGCGGCGTGATGGCTGAACTGACGGTGTGCGCTCCCGCCAAGATCAACCTCCACCTCGAGGTGCTCGGCCTGCGGGCGGATGGCTTCCACGAGCTGGCCATGGTCATGCAGTCGATCGAGCTGGTCGATGCCCTTCACCTCGCCCCCAGCGCGGATGGAACCATCAGCCTGCGGTGCGATCGCCCGGATCTGCCGGTGGATGGCAGCAACCTGATCGTGCGGGCCGCCACGATGCTGCGTGAGCGCAGTGGTCTGCCGGAGCTGGGGGCCCACATCCGGCTCGAGAAACGGATTCCGGTGGGCGCCGGCCTGGCGGGGGGATCGAGTGATGGGGCGGCTGCCCTGGTGGGTCTCCAGGCGCTCTGGGGGCTGCGGTTCAGCCACCCCGAACTGCTGGCCATGGCCGCCGAGCTGGGCTCGGACATGCCCTTCTGTCTGGACGGAGGCACCCAGCTCTGCTTCGGTCGGGGAGAGGTGCTGGAGAAGGTTCCCCCAGCGGAGGGCGACCCCCTGGCGGTGCTGCTGCTGAAACACCCGGCCAGCAGCGTCAGCACGCCCTGGGCCTATGGCCGCTGCCGGGAGCTGCGCGGCCATGCCTACCTCCGCGATCCGCACGCCTTCGCCCAGCGCCGGGAGGCCCTGCGCCGATCGCCGCTCCTGGCCGGCCTGGCGGGGACCGCTGCGATGCCCCCCGTCCGCAACGACCTCCAGGAGGTGGTGGAGCCGGAGGTCGCGAGCGTGCGCGAGGGGCTGGAGCTGCTGCGCCGCAGCGATCGGCCCCTGGCGGTGGCGATGAGCGGATCCGGACCGAGTCTGTTTGCCGTGTTCCCCGACCTCGACTGCGCCCAGGCGGCCCAGGCCGCGCTGGCCGCCGCCTGCACGGCCGCGGGATTCGAGAGCTGGGCCTGTGCCTTCCGCCCCCGGGGTGTCAGCCTGGAGCCGTGAACGACCCACGCCCCAGCTCCGCCATGGGCGGCACCGCCTCAGACCCCGCTGCTGATGAGGCGCGTGGGACCCAGGCCCGCGCCACGGCCTCGGAGCCTCCCCGCAAGGGCCCCTTGAGCTACCTCTCGGGCGCCCTGACGGCAGGACTGCTCGGCTGGCTCTGCCTGGGTCTGAGCCAGCGCACCGTGCTGTACTACGGCGCGCACCCGCCCCACTACAGCTCCGCCGTCGCCCAGAGCATCGCCACGGCGGTGAAGACCCTGCTCGTGGGCATGGTGTTCCTGGCCACCTTCAGTTTCGGGTTCATCGCCCTGGGGCTGACCCTGGTGTTCGTGCGCAGCCTCTTGCCCGGATCCTCACCGGAGCGGGCCGGTGCCGAGGAAACCCCCTAGCCTCCGGCCATGACTCCCCACGATCTGGGCCTGCTCGTCACCCTGCTCCTGCCCGGGATGCTGCTCTCGGTGCTGATCCTCAGCACCTTTGCGGCCGGCGGCTGATCTGCCCCCGTCGCCGCCTGAGATAGGTTGGCGCCCACCCGGTGCAAGCCAACGCGTGGCCGAAACGCTGCTGTTCAACGCTCTCCGCGAAGCCATCGACGAGGAGATGGCCCGTGATCCCCACGTCTGCGTGATGGGGGAGGACGTGGGGCAGTACGGCGGCTCCTACAAGGTCACCAAGGATCTCTACGAGAAGTACGGCGAGCTGCGCGTGCTCGACACACCGATTGCCGAAAACAGCTTCACCGGGATGGCGGTGGGCGCCGCCATGACCGGTCTCCGGCCGATCGTGGAGGGCATGAACATGGGCTTTCTGCTGCTGGCGTTCAACCAGATCTCCAACAACATGGGGATGCTGCGCTACACCAGCGGCGGCAACTACACCATCCCGGCCGTGGTGCGCGGCCCCGGTGGCGTCGGCCGGCAGCTGGGCGCCGAACACAGCCAGCGGCTGGAGGCCTACTTCCATGCCGTTCCGGGCATCAAGATCGTGGCGGTGAGCACCCCCACCAATGCCAAGGGGCTGATGAAGGCGGCCATCCGGGACAACAACCCGGTGCTCTTCTTCGAGCATGTGCTGCTCTACAACCTCTCCGAGGACATCCCGGAGGGGGACTACATCTGCGCCCTCGATCAGGCCGAGGTGGTGCGGGAGGGCCGTGACGTCACCGTCCTCACCTACTCCCGCATGCGTCATCACTGCCTCAAGGCCGTGCAGCAGTTGGAGGCCGAGGGTGTCGACGTCGAACTGATCGACCTGATCAGCCTCAAGCCCTTCGACATGGCGACCATTGCCCGCTCGATCCGCAAGACCCACCGCGTGATCGTCGTGGAGGAGTGCATGAAGACCGGTGGCATCGGGGCCGAACTGGTCGCGCTGATCACCGAGCAGTGCTTCGACGATCTGGACGCCCGTCCGGTGCGCCTCTCCTCCCAGGACATCCCCACCCCTTACAACGGCGCTCTGGAGAACCTCACGATCATCCAGCCGCACCAGATCGTTGAAGCGGCGCGGCAACTCAAGGCCGGGTTGCTCTGAGATGGCGCGTCAACAGGGCTGGTTCGCCCTCATCCTGGCCCTCGCGATCGCCGCAGGCGCCCTGCTGGCCAGCTTCCCCCTGCAGCTGGGGCTTGACCTGCGCGGTGGCAGCCAGCTCACGCTCCAGGTCATGCCGGCCGGCGCGATCACCCGGGTCGACCAGGAACAGCTCGAGGCCGTGCAGGAGGTGCTCGAGCGGCGGGTGAACGGTCTCGGCGTCGCTGAATCGACGCTCCAGACCGTCGGCGCCGACCAGCTGGTGCTCCAGCTGCCGGGCGAGCAGGATCCCAGCCGGGCCGCCCGGGTGCTGGGCTCCACCGCCCTGCTCGAGTTCCGCGCCCAGAAGGCCGGAACCGAACAGCAGATGCAGGGTCTGCTGCGCCTCAAGCGCCAGGCCGAGGCCGTGCTGAACCGCGAGCGGGCCCGTCGCACCGCCCTCACCTCGCCTGACGACGGCACCCCCTCACCGTCCCCGTCGACCCCCACCTTCCCCGCCCAGGAGTTGGCCACCGCCCTTCGGGAGCTGGGCATCGCGGTCCCCGCCGGCGCCAGTGAGACCGAGCAGCTCGAACTCCTGCTCGATGCTGTGAACACCCGCATCGTGGCGCTGTATGAACCGGCCGCCCTCACCGGCAAGGAGCTGAAGACCGCGGGCCGTCAGCAGCAGCAGAGCGGCACCGGCTGGGAGGTGACCCTGGGCTTCACTCCCACCGGCGGTGAGGCGTTCGCCCGCCTCACCCAGGCGATCGCCGGCAGCGGTCGCCTGCTGGGGATCGTGCTGGATGGCCGCTCGATCAGTGAGGCCACCGTGGGACCCGAATTCCAGGCCGCCGGGATCACCGGCGGCTCGGCCAGCATCACCGGCAACTTCAGCGCCGAGGAGGCCCGGGAGCTGGAGGTGCAGCTGCGCGGCGGCTCCCTCCCCCTGCCGGTCCGGGTGGTGGAGGTGCGCACCGTGGGGCCCTCGCTGGGAGCCGACAATGTGCGAACCAGCCTGGTGGCGGCCCTCTGCGGCCTGGCCCTGGTGGCGGTGTTCATGGTCGTCGTCTACCGGCTGGCCGGGGTCGTGGCGGTTCTGGCCCTGAGCCTCTACGCCCTGTTCAACCTGGCGGCCTATGCCCTGATTCCCGTCACGCTCACCCTGCCGGGGATTGCCGGCTTCATCCTCTCCCTGGGGATGGCGGTGGATGCCAACGTGCTGATCTTCGAGCGGATCAAGGACGAGCTGCGGGAGGGCAACACCCTGATCCGCTCGATCGACACCGGCTTCTCCCTGGCCTTTTCCTCGATCCTCGATGGCCAGCTCACCACCCTGATCAGCTGCCTGGCCCTGTTTTCCCTGGGCACGGGACTGGTCAAGGGCTTTGCGGTGACCCTCGGCATCGGAGTGCTGCTCAGTCTGTTCAGCGCCCTCACCTGCACCCGCACCCTGCTGCGGCTGCTGATGAGCTACCCCGCCCTGCGCCGGCCCACCAACTTCCTCCCACGGGCCGAACTGCCTGCGGCCTCCTCCTGACGAGCCCCCCTGACCAGCCCCCCTCCCCGAAGAGCCCCCTGTACGGATGTTCCTACGCCACGCCATCGTGAGCCTGCGGGTGAACCAGCGCCGCCGGCAGCTCTGGGCCATCTCCCTGGTGGCCCTGCTGTTGAGTGTGATCGGCATCGCCCTGTGCTGGACTTCCCCCTCGATCGGGGCGCCGCTGCGCCCGGGTCTGGATTTCACCGGCGGCACCCAGATCCAGATCGAACGCCGCTGCGCTGACGGCTGTGGCGCCCTGCGGGGCTCGGAGGTGGAGGCCCGGCTCGCTTCGCTGGCCCTGCCTCCCGACAACGATCAGCTGCCACCGAACCTGCGGGGGGCGGGGGTGCAATTGCTCGACGGCGGCCGGCAGCTGCTGCTGCGTCTGCCCAGCCTCAGCCCGGAACAGGGCCAGGCCGTGATCGACGCCCTGACGCCGGTCCTGGGTGAGACCGTCCCTGGGGGCCTCTCGGTCGAGACCATCGGTCCGACCCTGGGCTCCCGCCTGCTGCGCGCCAGCCTGATCTCCCTGCTGGTGAGCTTCCTCGGCATCGCGCTGTACATCAGCGTGCGCTACGACCGGGTGTTTGCCCTGCTGGCCCTGCTCTGCCTGGCGCACGATGTGCTGATCACCTGTGGCCTGTTCGCCTGGCTCGGCCTGCTGGCCGGCGTCGAGGTGAACAGCCTCTTCGCCGTGGCCCTGCTGACCATTGCGGGCTATTCGGTGAACGACACCGTGGTGATCTTCGATCGGATCCGGGAAAAGCGCACCCAGCTGCAGGGATCCTCGCTGGCCGACCAGGCGGATGCGGCCGTGGCCGCCACCCTGACCCGCTCCCTCTACACCAGCTTCACCACCCTGCTGCCCCTGCTCGCCCTGGTGCTGTTCGGCGGCAGCACCCTCTTCTGGTTCGCTGTGGCGCTCAGCATCGGTGTGGTGGTCGGCGCCTGGTCGAGCGTGGCGATCGCCCCGACCCTGCTCCCCCTCTTCTCGCGTCCATGAGGTTCCTGCCGTGAGGCGTTCGATGCGGGTTCTCCCCATCGGCCTGGCCCTGCTGGCCCTGCTCGATCTGCGGCCCGAGCTGCAGCTGCTCGCCGATCACTTCACCCTCACATCGCTCTGGTTCGCGCTCCTCTACCACCCGCTGGCCGTGACGGTGCTGATCCTCACGCCGGACCTCTGGCGTCGCTACCGCTGATCCGCCCGGCGCTGATCCTCCCGGCGCTCGCTGAAAGTGCCGCGGGACAAGGGTTCGATCAGGTCCAGCGGTCCATCACGCCGCGGACGACCACCTCTCGGCAGATGACCTGCAGCACCACCACCAGGGGCAGGGCCAGCAGCACGCCGGGCAGGCCGAGGAGGGTGCCGAGGCAGAGCTGGGCCATCAGCGCCACGGTGGGCAGCAGGCTGACCGTGCGGCTGAGCAGCATCGGCGTGAGCAGAAACGCCTCGCCGTTCTGAAGCACCAGCCGCAGCAGCAGCACCTGAAGCATCTTGGCCGGCGAGACCAGCAGGGCCACCGCCAGGGGGAGCAGGGTCGCCGCCGTGGGGCCGATCGTGGGCACGAAGGTGAGCAGTCCGCAGACCAGGGCGCTCAGCAGGGCCAGGGGGACCTTCAGAAGCGCCAGCCCCGCCCAGGTGAGCAGGAACACGGTGACGGCCGAGAGGGTCATGCCGGCCAACCAACCGCCGAGGGCATGGCGGCATTCGTCCAGCAAGTTATCCATCCGCCCACGCCAGAAACTTGGGGTGAGGGCGATCACCAGCCGGCGGTGGCTGCGTGGATCCAGGGCGAGCAGGATCGCCAGCAGCACCATCAGCGAGAGCTGGATGGTGGTGTTCGCGGCCCCTCCGGCAAACCCGATCAGCTGCCCCCCGAGGGGCTGGAGACGATCCCAGCTGTCCAGACTGGCCAGATCGCCATCGAGGTTCGGCAACCAGTCGACCGTGGAGGTCATCGCCACCAGCCTCGCCGCCACCGCGGGAATCAGTTCGCCCAGCTCGCTGACCTGCTGCAGCAGTTCCGGCAGGAGCTGATGGGTCAGCCAGCTGCCGAGCACGATCAGGATCGCGACCACCACCCCCAGCGCTGCGGGCCTGTTGAGGCGGCAGCGGGCCATCAGCAGGCTGATCGGCACATCGAGGGAGACCGCCAGCACCACGGCGCCGAACAGCACCAGCAGCACCCAGCGCAGCTCCCAGGTCAACAGACCCAGCACCACGAGCACCAGGGCGCCGAGCACCGTGCGCCCGGTCAGGCTGAAGCCTCCATCAGCTGGTTTCGGCATGGCGCTTCCACGGGTCGAGGATGTCGTGGATCAGCACCTCACGCACCATCACCTGGAGGCAGACTGCCAGGGGCAGGGCCAGAAGGAGTCCGAGCGGGCCGAACAGCACGGTGAAGAGGAGCTGGGCCGTGAGGGTGAGGCCCGGCAGCAGCTTGAGCTGGTGGTGCATCACCGAGGGGGTGATCACGTAGCTCTCGAGGTTCTGCACGGCCACGTAGAGCACCAGCACCGCGACGGCCTTGAGCGGCGACTCCAGAAGCGCCACGGACATCGGGAACACGGTGCTCAGGGTGGGCCCGACGTTGGGAATGATGTTGAGCAGAGCGGCCAGCACCGCATTGGCCGCCACCAGCTTGACCCCGAGCAGCGACAGCCCGATCGCCGCCAGGATGCCGACACAGAGCGAACTGATCAGCACCCCCACCATCCAGCCGCTCAGGGCATCGCCGCACTGGATCAGAACCCGCCGGAAGCGACGGCGGTAGAAGGACGGCACCAGCAGCACGGCGGCCTCGCGGTAGGCCTCGGGCTGGGCAGTGACCATCAGGGCCACGGCCACCACGAAGAGCAGCTGCAGCAGCCCCGAGCCCACTCCACCGGCCAGCCCGAGCAGGCGGAGCAGTCCTTCCCGCAGGTTGGCGGGACTGTCCCCACTGACCAGGCCCTGCCGCAGCCACTCCAGCGTTCCATCGGAGCGTCCGTAGAGCATCCGACTGGCCGAGGCCATGGCCTGGCGGAGCAGATTCAGCAGGGTCTCGGCGGCTGCCGGCAGCTTGCCGATCAGTTCGGCGAACTGCTCCACGAACGGAGGGATGACGGCGGTGCCGATCACGGTCACCACCAGCAGCACCAGCAGAAGGCTGAGCACGACCGCCAGGGGGCGCCGGCATCCCAGGCGCTCGCGTACCCAGCCCACAAGGGTGCAGAGCGCCATCGCCAGCACCACGGCGGCGAACAGGAACATGAGGCTCTGCCGCAGGTTCCACAGCAGCACCAAGGCGGAGGTGAGGCCGAGAAGGCCGAGCCACTGGCCGAATCGCAAGGGGGGTGTCTCCCTACTGAGCGGAAGCCTGTTCGTCAGCCTGGTTCCCGGAGAAGCCGAGGTCATGGCTGTCCGCGTAGCGCTGGGCGAACCGCATGAACCGCTCGAAGTCGGCGGTGCTCTTCCAGGTGTAGGTCACTTCGAGGGCGCTGGCCTTGCCATTCACGAACCGGGCCTTCACCTCCCGCGTGACCAGTTCCCCTTCCTCGTCCACCATGAACATCCCGGTGATGTCGCCCATCGCTTCGGGGGCCAGGGCTTCGGGCTCCTCGAACACGAACATGGCCTGGCCGGTGCGACCGTCGCGGGACCGGGTGAGACGGATGTCGGGCACGACCGGTTCGTCCACGCCGCGGAAGAACTGTATGGCTGCGCCCATAGGGGTGTGGCAAAAATGGATCCTAGGGGGGGACTTCCGCTCGGCTGGCCCGGCCTGGACAGCCCCGGGCCTGACACCTCCTGACATAGTGGGCGCAAGCTGGCTCCGCTCAGGCACGGTCTTCCATGCTTTCCGGCCCTCCGGTTTCCGCCAATGTCACCCCTGAGGGCCTGCTCGAACGGTTCCAGGCTGCCGCCGCGCGCCAGCGGCGCACCCTTCTGAGGCAGCTTGAGCAGCGAGCCGAGGAACTGCGGCCGCTCCTTCCGGATCACCTGGCGGCCCTCGATGCCACCGGCGATGACTGGGGCGCGGGGGCTCTGATTCAGCTGCTGCTGGCCGGGGACGGGGCCGAGCGGCAGGCGTTTCTCGAGCGCCATCCCGACGGCTGGCTCGCCACCCCCAGTGCGGCAGCGATCGACTACAGCCCGCTCCAGCACCACCTGGCCCTGATGGAGTACGAGGCTGCGGACCGCCTTACCAGCACCTTCCTGCGCGAGCTGGCCGGCCCGGATGCCGTGCGGCGCGGCTACGTGTACTACAGCGAGGTGCCGCCGATACCTGGCCCCGATCTCGACAGCCTGGACCGGCTGTGGGTCTGCTATTCCCGCGGGCGGTTCGGCTTCTCGGTGCAGGGTCGCCTGCTGCGGGCCTGCAATGGCCGCTGGGAGCAGCTCTGGCCCAGGCTCGCCTGGAAGGACGGCGGCCAGTGGACGCGCTATCCCGGCTCCTTCCAGTGGTCGATCGAGGCTCCCGAGGGTCACATGCCCCTGGTCAACCAGTTGCGGGGGGTGCGCCTGATGGATGCCCTGCTGAACCATCCGGCGCTGCAACAACGCATCAACGCCTGAAGGCTGTCGTGCCGCCAGCGGCTTAGGGTCAAGACGGCACCTGCGGATCCAGGTTGATGGCCCTGCGCTGGTCAGACTTCATCACCCCGTCCACCCTGCAACTGGCGCCCCTGGTCGAACTGCTGCTCGAGCCGATCCGCTGCCTTCAGGCGCAGGCGGAACTGCAGCTCGGCCTGCACGAGGCCCTCGTCAATGCGGTGCGGCACGGCAACGGCTGCGACCCTGCCAAGACGCTGCGGATCCGGCGGATCGAAACCCCCCGCTGGGTTGTGTGGCAGGTGCAGGACGAAGGTCATGGGGTGCCCCGCGAAGCCCGTGGCGGGCAGCTGCTGCCGGAAGCCGAGGCCACCGATGGACGCGGGCTCTTCCTCATCCACCACTGCTTCGATGACGTGCGCTGGAGCGCCCGCGGCAACCGCCTCCAGCTGGCCGTGCGGCGAGGACGCCTGGGCCCGGCCGTCAGCGCCCGTGGCTTGGGCAGCCGGGGTCGCTGATCTCGGCCTTGAGCCAGAGCAGCGCGTGCTCCACCAGTTCGATGGCCCGCTCCCGGGCGGGCGTGATCTGGCGCTGGGCGGGATCGTCGGCCTGGAGGAGATGCACCATCGCCGCTGCCAGCTGCTCAGCAGCGCGCCTGGGGCGCTGGCTCTTGAGGGCATGCCACTCCCGCTCGTGGATGGCGAGCCGGCGCTGGAGTTCTCGGGCCTGGTCGGCCGTGCCCTCCGGCCAACCCCTGCCGACCCCTGGGGAGCTGGTCACTGGGGAGCTGGCTGATGGGGACTCGGCGGCGTGCATCGAGGCGAGCTCCACTGGACGAACCACGGGACGGGGTTCCATCCTGGCCGGAGAACGTCGGCCCCGGGCCGTTCCCAGCCATGCGGCCCTCCCATCCCCGCCGCTTCCGCTCGGAGACCCCGCCGGGTGTCCGTCAGCCCGTGCGGGTGCTGCATCTCCTCGATGGGCTGTTCACCCAGGCCTCCCTGGCCAGCCACAGCAGCGGGGCGGTGCGGCGGCGGCAGCGGCAGCGGCTCGCCCTGAGCCAGCGGCTGCTCGATCCACCCCCCCCGGAGCTCGTGCCGCCGCACCGCCTCGAGATCCTCTTCTGGCGCTGGCTGCGCTGGGGGACGGTGGGTCTGCTGATCACCTGGCTGCTGCGGCGCTGAGCCGCCGCCTGGCCCGGTGGGCCAACGCAACGGTGCTAGCTTCTGGCCCACGGGCGCTGCTGCTGTGTGATCGGGCTGTTTGATTCCAGCGAGCGGTTCCTTCGTTTCTGCGAGGCCTTTCAACACCTCACCAATTCCCAGTCCCTCCAGGATCTCTTTGCCCTCTACTGCAAGGGGCCTGGACCCGGCTATTTCCTGGAGTTCGGACTGGCCAACGGCACGTCACTCTCCAACACGCTGCTGCTCGAACTGCTGGGTTGGAAGGGTCTCGGCGGTGAGCCCAACCCTGTGCTGAGGGAACTGGCCCAGGCCAGGCGTTCGATCCCCGTGGTCGCGGAGGCGCTCTATGCCACCAGCGGCGATGTGCTGCACTTCGCCTGCAACGGGCTCTATGGCGGGCTGGAGGAGGCGGGTGAACGGCTCGTCCAGGAGGCCCGCGCCGCCTACACCGAGTCGATCGAGGTGCAGACCATCACGCTCGGCGATCTCCTCGATCGGGAGAAAGCGCCGAAGCGGATTGATTACTTCTCGTTGGATGTGGAAGGCGCCGAGGAGATGATTCTCTCCCATCTGCCCCTGGATCGCTATCGTTTTGCCTGCCTCACGGTTGAACACAACTATTCCGCCCAGCGTCCGCGGATTCGTCGCCTGATGAAGCAGCAGGGTTTCCAACGCGTCTTCCGGGAACTCAGCGGCCATGACGACTGGTACGTCAACAGCGCCATGCGCTTCCGCGGCTGGCCCCAGCGGACCCTGCGCCGCCTCAACGATGAAAGGGGGCGGATCCATCTGGCCCGCTGCCAGGCCGGCGCCCTCGATGACCGCGACAAGGCGATCGCGACGCTCCATGCCACGGTGCTGTCCCGGCCGCGTCCCCACCCCCGCAGCTTTCTCGAGTTGGCGTCTCTGTTGCTGCAGGCGGAACGTCCTGCCGAGGCCCGTCAGGTGCTGGAGCGAGCCCGCCAGCTCCATCCCGCCAACGCCAGGATCGGCGCCCAGCTCGAGCAACTCGAGTAACCCGAGGGCGGCGCCCCAAGCCGCAGGCTGCCGCTCCGGCAGACGCACGCAGCCTCCGCAGCCGGCAGCAGGGTCAGCGCGGCGGCCCGAGCGGGGAGCTCAAGACTTGTGAAGCAATCCTAGTTCTGGTATCAACAGCTACAGAACTGCAGGAGAGTGAAGTCGAACCAGAGGAGTTGTCCCATGGCTGCGCTCAACCTCCCCCTCCCTGCCAATGCCGCCGCCCAGGGCCTGCATCCCCGGGAATTTCTCGCCTGGGCTGACCATCACCAGCGGGATCGCCGCCGTCACGGTGCCGAGATCGCCCAGATCACCGAGCATCACGATCTGAACCCCTCCGGAGACGCGGTGCATCAGTTGCAGGCCTGGGCCCTGCGTCAGGCCCATGCCAAGCATCTCCACGACAGTGCCATCGCCCAGATCCGCTTCCAGGGCGGCTGAGCCGCCTCAGCCCGAGGGCTGCAGCATGCTGAGCAGCACGGCCCTCTCGGCCCATGGGGCCTGGGGATGGCCGCGATGCACCCCCTGCTGCATGGCGACCACCATGTCGCCGGCGCGGCAGAACACCGGGATCGGCTTCAGGCCCAGCAGGATGGGGCAGTCATCCCGTCGCCGTCCGCGGCGGGCGTTGCACAGGCGGTTCAAGCCGCGCAGCCAGGGCATCCGATGGGAGCCGGGTACGTAGCAGAACGGCCCCTCGGCCAGGCTCGTCACGTCCGAGAGGTAGAGGAAGGCCTTGGCCTTGATGCCGCCGCCGTCGGTGTGCAGGCCGCGGGTGGTGGTCACACCTGC
Organism: Aphanothece microscopica RSMan92; assembly: GCF_046613545.2. Lineage (NCBI taxonomy): Bacteria > Bacillati > Cyanobacteriota > Cyanophyceae > Chroococcales > Aphanothecaceae > Aphanothece > Aphanothece microscopica. Next base: position 42,396 of record NZ_JBKKKY020000019.1, read on the forward strand.
GTTCAGGTACAGGTTGCGCACGTGCACCCGGAAGGGCCGCCGGAACGCCCGCTCCAGCAGCCCGGTGACCAGGCTGTCCTGCAGCGCGCCGACGACATTCTCCGTACAGCTCTCGAGGAGCAGTTCGGGATGGAAGACATCGACCATGCCGCCGTCCTCATCGTCGCGGACACTGATCACCGCCTTCGCGGAGTCCACCATGCGCCGGTAGCCGCGGATGGCCCGCTGGCCACCCCGGTTGAGCAGCACACGGGCGCTTCCATCCCCGGCGGCGGGGCTGGCGGCATGGGCGCGCGCCGCGGCGACCACCGGCTGCAGGGCAGCCAGCTCGTCCGGCCCCACCGCGCCCTGAATGACCACCAGGCCGGAACGCCGCAGGCATCGGGCCGCAGCGCGGAACCGGCGGGGGTCCTCGGCGAGGCCGAGGGCCTGGAACAGCGGCGGAGGCGGGCTGCTGCGGTGCTGCGGAAAGCCCTCCGGCCGCTGCGGCTGTCGCAGGGCAGGAGGGCTGGAAACGACGGTCGCCATCGGGCCAGGTTAGGTGGGGCCCAGGTCAGGCCCCCCAGTGGAGCTGCCGAGGTCCCGGCGGGGATCAGGCGTCGTAGTACATCACGAACTCATGGGGGTGGGGCCGCTGACGCAGCTGCTGCACCTCCTCGTACTTCATCGCGATCCAGTTGCTGATGAAGTCCTCGGTGAAGACTCCGCCTTCCATCAGATAGTGCTTGTCGGCGTCGAGGGCCTCGAGGGCACCGTTGAGGGAGGCGGGCACGGTGGAGATGCGCGCCAGCTCTTCGGCGGACAGCTCGAAGAGGTCCACATCGGTGCCGTCGCCGGGATCGATCTGGTTCTTGATGCCGTCGATGCCGGCCATGAGCATGGCCGCAAAGCCCAGGTAGGGGTTGGAGAGGGCATCACCGGAGCGGAACTCCAGGCGCTTGGCCTTGGGGCTCGGCCCGGTGAGGGGAATGCGCACCGCCGCTGAGCGGTTGCCCTGGGAGTAAACCAGGTTCACCGGCGCCTCGAATCCGGGCACCAGACGCTTGTAGCTGTTGGTGGTGGGGTTGGTGAAGGCCAGGAAGCTCGGGGCGTGCTTGAGCAGTCCGCCGATGTACCAGCGGGCGGTCTGGGACAGGTTGGCGTAGGTGCCCTCCCCGAAGAACAGCGGGTTGCCGCCTTTCCAGAGGCTCTGGTGCACGTGCATGCCGCTGCCGTTGTCGGCGAAGACGGGCTTGGGCATGAACGTGGCCGTCTTGCCGTACTTCTTGGCGACGTTGCGCACGACGTACTTGTAGATCATCACGTTGTCCGCCGCGCTGATCAGTTCGGCGAACTTCATGCCCAGTTCATGCTGGGCCGTGGCCACCTCGTGGTGGTGCTTCTCGATCGGCACCCCCAGGGCCGCCATGGTGAGGATCATCTCGGTCCTCATGTCCTGGAGGGTGTCGTTGGGCGACACCGGGAAGTAGCCCTCCTTCAACTGGATCTTGTAGGCGAGGTTGCCCCCCTCCTCCAGACGGGCGTTGTTCCAGGGAGCTTCGATCGAATCGACGCTGTAGAAGCTGCTGCCGCTGCCGGAGGTGTAGCGAACGTCGTCGAAGACGAAGAACTCCGGTTCGGGTCCGAAATAGGCCGTGTCGGCGATGCCGGTGGAGCCGAGGTACTCGAGGGCCTTCTGGGCCAGCGCGCGGGGGCAGCGGCCGTAGGGCTGGCCGCTGCGCGGCTCCTGGATCGAGCAGATCAGGCTGAGGGTCTTGTGGCCGTAGAAGGGGTCGATCCAGGCGGTCTTCGGGTCGGGCACCATGGCCATGTCCGACTCGTTGATGGCCTTCCAGCCCCGGATCGAGGAACCATCGAAGGCAACGCCGCTGGTGAAGGCCTCGTCATCGATCAGGTCCTTGCACACCGTGAGGTGCTGCCATTTGCCATGCAGGTCGACGAATTTGAGGTCGATCAGCTCAATGCCCTCGTCCTGGATCTGACGAAGGACCTCCTGGGCTGTGTTGGCCATGACGATGTCGGTTGGGTGCCGTCCCGGTGCCGGCGTCGCTGGAACGTACGGAGCAGCCGGACCGCCGCTATGTAGCTGTCGTAACCGAATGACAGGACCGGGCTGCGTAACTGTTTCTGTCAGATCCGCCAGATCCCTGCTCCAACCTGCGATCTGGCCAGTTGCTGGTGCTAGCTTCCGGCCCAGGTGCGTCGATCCACTCCAGCCATGCGGGATGCCATCACCGGTCTGATTGGCCGCTACGACCAGCTGGGCCGCTATCTGGACCGGGCGGCCATGGATCGGATCAACACCTACTACTCCGAAGCCGAGCTGAGGCTCCGGGCCGTCGAGCTGATCAACGCCGAGGCCACCGAAATCGTGCGGGAAGCGGCCCAGCGCCTCTGGCTCGACGATCCCGAGCTGATCCTGCCCGGGGGGAATGCCTACACCACCCGCCGTCTCTCGGCCTGCCTGCGGGACATGGATTACTTCCTCCGCTACGCCAGCTACGCGCTGATCGCCGACGACGCCACCATCCTCAACGAGCGGGTGCTGAACGGTCTCGATGACACCTACAAGAGCCTGGGCGTCCCCACCGGCCCCACCGTGCGCAGCATCGCGCTGATGGCCGATGTGGTCTGCGAAATGCTCGGCAGCGAGGGGCTCAGCGATGCTGCCGCCCTGGCGGCGGTGGTTCGCGTCCCGTTCGACCATCTCTGTCGCGGCCTGGCCGCCAGCGACGTGCGGCTGCGCTGACCTCCGTGTCCGGATCCTCAGCTGCGTAGGCTCAGGCCATCCCTCCCGTCCACCCCGTTTCCGGCCCCTTGTCTGCGCTGCACACCGTCAACAACGCCCACCGCCGCGCGCTGGGACCGATCGCCACACCCGATCGGCTTCTGCTCGGACCGGGCCCCTCGAACGCCCATCCGACGGTGCTGCAGGCCCTGTCGCGCAACCCGATCGGCCATCTCGATCCCCTCTACGTCGAGCTGATGGGTGAGGTGCAGGAGTTGCTGCGCTACGCCTGGCAGACCGACAACCGCCTCACCATTCCCATGAGCGGCACGGGAAGTGCGGCCATGGAAGCCGCCCTCGCGAACACCCTCGAACCCGGCGACAAGGTGCTGATCGCCGTGAAGGGCTACTTCGGCCTGCGCCTGGCGGACATGGCCGGCCGCTACCGGGCCGATGTGGTCACGATCGAGCGCCCCTGGGGCGAGGCCTTCACGCTCGAGGAGATCGAAGCGGCGCTCAGGGAGCATCGCCCCGCCATCCTCGGCATGGTCCATGCCGAGACCTCCACCGGCATCCTCCAGCCGATGGAGGGCGTCGGTGAACTCTGCCGCCAGTACGGCTGTCTGCTGCTGCTGGACACCGTCACCTCCCTGGGTGCCGTTCCCGTCCACCTCGATGACTGGCAGGTCGACCTCGCCTACAGCTGCAGCCAGAAGGGGCTCAGCTGCCCGCCGGGTCTGGGCCCCTTCACCATGGGCCCCCGCGCCGAGGCCAAGATGGAGGCGCGCCGGGGCAAGGTGCCCAACTGGTACCTCGATGTGACCCTGCTGAACCAGTACTGGGGCACGGACCGGGTCTACCACCACACGGCTCCGGTGAACATGAACTTCGGGATGCGGGAGGCCCTGCGCCTGCTGGCTGAAGAGGGGCTTGAGCACGCCTGGGCGCGGCACCGGCGCAACGCCGAGAGTCTCTGGGCCGGGCTCGAAGCCCTGGGTCTCGAACTCCATGCCCCGGAGCATCTCCGCCTCCCCACCCTCACCACCGTGCGGATCCCGGAGGGGGTGGATGGCAAGGCCTTCACGCTCCACCTTCTCAACAAGCACGGGATCGAGGTGGGCGGTGGGCTCGGTGCCCTGGCCGGCAAGGTCTGGCGGATCGGCCTGATGGGCTACAACAGCCGTGCGGAGAATGTGGAGCTCCTGCTGGAACTGTTCCGCACGGAGCTGCCGGCCTTCAGGCCCGGTGCCCAGACAGGCCGCCCAGCCGCCGTCGCCGTCTGAACCAGTCGCCGAGCTGTTGGCTCGCCTCCGCCGCCATCACGCCCGGCAGCACGCGGGTGTGGTGGTGAGCACTGGGGTGATGGACCAGATCCAGGTTGCCCCCCACCGCACCGCGCTTCGGATCGGGCGCGCCGAACACCAGGGTGCCGACCCGGGCCTGCACCAGGGCTCCCGCACAGAGGGGGCAGGGCTCGAGGGTCACCAGCAGGGTGCAGCTGTTCAGCCGCCAGTCACCCAGCAGCCGCGAGGCCTGGCCGATGGCCATCAGTTCGGCGTGGCCGAGGGGATCCCCTTCGCGGTGGCGTCGGTTGCTGCCCCAGCCGATGCAGCGCCCCTGCCCATCGAGCACGGCAGCCGCCACCGGGATCTCGCCCCGCATCCCCACCCGCTCGGCACAGCGCAGCAGGCGCTCCATCCAGAAGCGATGGCGCCGCTCCTCGGCCTCGCCGGGGCTGGGCCCGGCTGCTCTGGCCTCCATGCCTCTGGCTTCCATCCCTCCCTTGTAGCCCACGACCACAGGTGAGAATGGCCCCACCCGACAGCCCGCCGTTGGCAAGCGCGCCACCAGCACCGCGGGCGATCCCGCCCCTCCCCTTCGCCAGCCCCGACCAGCCCGACGCCAGGCTGCAGGCCTTTCTCGAGCAGGCGTCGGCCCAGCTCTGTGCCTGGCTGGGAAGCGCTGCGAGCCGTTCGCCGCTGCCGGGCCTCAGCGTGCTGCCCTGCATCGAGCCCCAGCGGCTGGGCCTGTCCGATGAGGTGTTGCTGGCGGATCTGCAGCTGGTGATGGATGGCGCGTTCAGCCCCAGCCATCCCGGCGCCCTGGCCCACCTGGATCCCCCGCCTCTGCCCGCCTCGATTGCGGCGGATCTGATCTGTGCCGGCCTCAACAACAACCTGCTGGCCGAGGAGCTCTCGCCGAGCCTCTCCAGGCTGGAGCGGAGCCTGGCTGCCTGGCTGGCCGAGCAGCTCGGACTCGGCAAGGGGGCCGGGGGGGTGGCAGCCAGTGGCGGCTCGCTCTCCAACCTCATGGCCCTGGTGACGGCCCGTCAGGCCGCTGGACTGGGCTGCCGCGGCGATGCCGTGGTGGTCTGCAGCGCCGATGCCCATGTCTCCCTGGCCAAGGCGCTGACGGTGATGGGGCTGCCGCCCCAGGCCCTGGTGCGGGTGCCCACCGGGCCCGAGGGCGGTCTCGATCCGGGCCGGCTCCAGGTTCAGCTGGAGCGGCTGGCGGCGGGGGGCGTACCCGTGATCGCCGT
>NZ_JBKKKY020000020.1:0-43238 GCF_046613545.2 Aphanothece microscopica RSMan92
GCATCGGCCATCTGCGCCGCTTCACCACCGAGCGGGTGGTTCCGGATCCCTCCCTGCCCGTCTACGCGGCCGTGGCCCCCTGGGCGGAGAAGGACAACGCCTATTACTTCTCCCTGCTGTACTCCGTCGGGGAGGCCTTCGGCTTCGAGATCAAGACGCCCTGGAAGGAGCTCACGGCCGAGCAGCAGCAGGTCCTGCTCAACGGCTCGAGCGAACCCATCGCCATCCAGGCCGACAGCCGCTACCGCAAGGCCCAGACCTACGTGCGGCCCTTCGAGGGGATCCTGCCCATCCTGGAGCGGCAGCTGCGCGATGCCAGCGGGGAGTCGGTGCGTCAGAAGCTCGAGAAGTTTCTGGAGCTGGTGCCCTGTTCCAGCTGCCAGGGGCTGCGGCTCAAGCCCGAGGCCCTGGCGGTGCGGGTGGGTCCCTTCCGCATCCATGAGCTGACCGGCAGCAGCGTGGCGGAGAGCCTGCGCCGGATCGAGGAGCTGATGGGGGTGGGGGAGAGCGAAGGGGCAGAGCCCCTGCTGACCCCTCGCCAGATCCAGATCGGCGAACTGGTGCTGCGGGAGATCCGCATGCGGCTGAAATTCCTGCTGGATGTGGGGCTCGATTACCTCAGCCTCGATCGCCCCGCCATGACTCTCTCCGGTGGTGAGGCCCAGCGCATCCGTCTTGCCACCCAGATCGGGGCGGGCCTCACCGGCGTGCTGTACGTGCTGGATGAGCCCAGCATCGGCCTGCACCAGCGGGACAACGACCGTCTGCTCGCCACCCTGCTGAAGCTCCGCGATCTGGGCAACACGCTGATCGTGGTGGAGCACGACGAGGACACGATCCGCGCCGCCGACCACATCGTCGACATCGGTCCGGGGGCGGGTGTCCATGGCGGCCACATCGTCGCGGAGGGAGGCCTGCAGTCGCTGCTGAATGAGCCCGAGTCCCTGACGGGCGCCTACCTCAGCGGCCGGCGGGCCATCCCCACGCCGCCGGAGCGGCGCTCCAGTGGTTCCCGGGCGATCAGCCTGGTGGGCTGTGAGCGCAACAACCTCGCCGGGTTCGATGTCTCCTTCCCGCTTGGGCGCCTGGTCTGTGTCACCGGTGTGAGCGGCAGCGGCAAGAGCACCCTGGTCAACGAACTGCTCCACCCGGCCCTGGAGCACAGACTGGGGATGAAGGTCCCCTTCCCGGCCGGCCTGGGCGAACTCAAGGGCATCAAGGCGATCGACAAGGTGATCGTCATCGACCAGAGCCCGATCGGCCGCACCCCGCGCTCGAACCCTGCCACCTACACCGGTGCCTTCGATCCCATCCGTCAGGTGTTCGCCGCCACGGTGGAGGCCAAGGCCCGCGGCTACCAGGTGGGCCAGTTCAGCTTCAACGTCAAGGGTGGCCGCTGCGAGGCCTGCAGTGGCCAGGGCGTGAACGTCATCGAGATGAATTTCCTGCCCGATGTCTATGTGCAGTGCGATGTCTGCAAGGGGGCCCGCTACAACCGCGAGACCCTGCAGGTCACCTACAAGGGCCACACCATTGCCGATGTGCTGGAGATGACGGTGGAGCAGGCCGCTGACGTCTTCAGTGCGATTCCCCAGGCGGCCGATCGGTTGCGCACGCTGGTGGATGTGGGTCTGGGCTACGTGAAGCTGGGCCAGCCCGCGCCCACCCTCTCAGGAGGGGAAGCCCAGCGGGTGAAGCTGGCCACCGAACTCTCCAAGCGGGCCACCGGCAAGACCCTCTATCTGATCGACGAGCCCACCACCGGTCTGAGTTTCTATGACGTGCACAAGCTCATGGAGGTGATGCAGCGGCTTGTGGACAAGGGCAACTCGATCCTGGTGATCGAGCACAACCTCGATGTGATCCGCTGCGCCGACTGGATCGTCGACCTCGGCCCCGAAGGAGGAGACAAGGGCGGCGAGATCGTGGTGTGCGGCACCCCCGAGGAGGTGGCTGAGCATCCCACCAGTCACACGGGCCGTTACCTGCGGCAGGTGCTGGCTCAGCATCCCCCCCTGCCGCTGGCTGTCTGAGGCTGGGCCTGCCGATGCCGCTCGCTGCCGCTGACCCCTGAGCGCTCCTGTGGTCCCATCCGTAGTGGTGCTGTCTGCTGGGAACACCATGGGCAGTGCTTGGGACCTAGCCTGGCGGCGACGATGGGTTGATCAGGTCCACCATGCGCACCCTGGTGACGACGCTGGCCAACAGCTTCATTCTCGACTCCCTGGATGCACCGGAGCCCGCACCCTGGGTTTACACCACCGCCATCCAGTCCTCGGCTGATCTGGTGTCTTCCCTCACCGGCATTGCCTGCCTCACCCGGGAACTCGGTTTCAATCGCGATCCTGAGACGCTGTATGCGGAGGACGGCCGTAGCGCCAGTTATCATGTGGATCACGAGAAACTGGCCATGGCGCTCACCGTGGATTGCAATCCGGTGCGCCAGACCGTTTCCCTTGCCCTCAGCGGTCTGCGCTGCGACGAGACCTACCGCTGGTTTCAGCGGGTCGAGACTGCTCTCTTCGGCGCCTGCTGATCGGATGGTGCGCCGTCGTCTCGCCTCCCTGGTCTGCCTCCCCGTGCTGTTGGGGGCCAAACCGGCGCGGGCCATTGAAGACGTCATCCTGCAGGTGCCCCTGCTGGATTTCGATTTCACCGTGCGGCTCAGTGAGCTGGAGAATCCGGAAACGCTCTGGCAGGGCTCCAGCGATCTGGCGGAACTGAACCGTGCCAGCCGCGGTGTGGTGGGGCGGCACCTGCGCGAGATCTTCGACAAACCCTTGCCGGTGCAGACCCGCCAGGTGGTCAGCCAGGCCGTCGGGACACCCCTGCTGGAGCAGGTGATTCTGGCGGTCTCCGCCCTTGGTCATGTCCAGGGCCTGCCTCCCGATCCCACCGGCCAGGACCTCAACGTCGTCCTGAATGCGGCCAGCCGTACGGGGGAACTCACCCTCTACACCGTCCTGCGGGCCATCCCGGGCCAGTCGGTCACCGTCGATCTGCCCCGGGCGCTCATGGACCTCCAGCGCATCGCCGCCCAACAGCGGCTGGCCACCGCCCTGGTCGACAGCCGTCCGCCGGTTTCGGTGAGCCCCTCACTGAGTTCCCCGGGGCCGCGCCCGGTCAGGCGGCGGGTGATGGAGGTGCCCACCCGCCATCGCCCGCTCCCGCTCGAGGTGGTGATGCTGGAGCCTGAGGGGGAGGGGGAGGGCCGCCTTGTGGTCATCTCCCACGGTCTCTGGGACAGCCCCGAGAGCTTCGAAGGCTGGGCCGCCCATCTGGCCAGCCATGGCTTCCGGGTGGCGCTGCCCCTCCATCCCGGCAGCGACGCCGTCCAGCAGCGGGCCATGCTCTCCGGCGAGACCTCACCGCCCGCTCCCGAAGAGCTCCGCCTGCGGCCCCTGGATGTCTCCGCGGTGATCGATGCCCTCAAGGCACGCTCGGTGGTGGTGATCGGCCATTCCTGGGGAGCCACGACAGCCCTGCAGCTGGCCGGCACCGCCCCGAGTTCCCGAAGGCTGATCGAGCGCTGTGGGGATCGCACCGATCCCGAGCGCAACCTCAGCTGGGTGTTGCAGTGCAGTTTCCTTGGTTCGGCGGACCGTGCCGGCCTGGCGGATCAGCGGGTGCTTGCGGTGGCGGCGGTCAGCACCCCCCTGCGGCTCCTGTTCGATTACGGCTCGCTCCAGACCATGCATGCCCGCGCCCTGCTGGTGAGCGGCAGCCGCGACTGGGTGGTCACCCCCGATCCCGAGGCCATGCAGGTGCAGACCGTGGCGAGCGCCCAGGGTCATCAACTGGTCGTGGCCAAGGGTGGGGACCACTTCAATCTGCGCGGTCCGGCGGGGGGGAACGGCGGCCCCCTGCGGGCTCTGCTGCTGGCCTGGGTTCAGACCGCCTTTGCGGCCGGCGATCGCAGCAGGCCCTCGCTCCAGGCTCCGCCGCTGCTGGCCCCCCAGGGCTGGGGCAGCTCTGAGCTGCCCCTGGTGGCAGCTCCCTGAGGCGTCAGGGAGCGCTGGACACGGCGGCCTCGTCAACCTCGCTAGCGGCGAAGTGGGGATTGCTTTCGGGCATCCAGTAGCTGAGTTCGTTATGCCAGTACAGCCGGCCGGGCACCTGGGAGGAACTCAGGGTGGTGTTGGCCATGGACGAGAGCAGCTGGCCCATCTCGATCGGTGAGAGGTCGGTCTGCACGTCATCACCGGCGATCTTCAGCAGGCCCGGCAGTTCGCCCAGCATGCTGGGCTGGATCAGCTTGCGGAAGACCTGGGCGAGCACCAGTTTCTGGCGCTCCATCCGTCCCAGATCACCCATCTCGTCGTGGCGGAAGCGCAGGAAACCTTCCAGGGCCTCACCCTTGAGAACCTGGGGGCCGGGGTAGAGGTCGATGTAGAGCCCCTGGGCGTTGTCGACGTAGTACATCCGCTTGGGCACGTCGACCTCGACGCCGCCGAGGGCATCGGCCAGGCGCTCCACGGCCCTCAGGTTCACCCGCACGTAGCGATCGACCGGGGTGTTCAGCAGCCGGCCCACCTCATCCTTCACCGCGTCCACGCCGCCGAAGGCATACAGGGCATTCGCTTTCAGCACCCCGAGCTGCTCAGATTCCACGAAGGTGTCCCGGGGCACCTGGAGCAGCTGGGTGGCGCCATCCTTCACCTGCACGGTGAACATCACGTCGGTGTTGTCACTGACCCGGTCGGTGCCCATCACCAGGACCCGCCGCTGGCCCATGGCGAAGGGATTCACGATGGCGGCCAACCGTTCCTGCGGCGCCCGGACGATCCCCGCCAGGGTGTGGCCCACCAGGTGGGGGAGGGGCCCCGCCAGGCCATAGCCGCAGGCGATGCCCAGGGCGAAGGGCAGCCAGGGCAGGCCGCGTGAGCGGCTGCGCGCCGGCAGCTCGTGGCGCTGGGTGCGCTGGGCCTGCTCCGCGGGCTGGTGCTGGTGCCGGCCGCCCAGAACGGACACCGACCGGGCCTGGGCCGCGCGCAGGGCCGTCCGTTCGGCACGGCCCAGGGAGCTGCGACGGGGCGGAACCGGTTGGGCCTGGGTCATGGGGGCTCCTGACCGGCGCACCTTAAGGGCCGTTCCCGGCCGGCACCAGGGTCAGCCGGCCACTACGCGGATCTGGCGGGCTGCCGCGTCGGCCCGGGCCCGCGCCTGGGCTTCATCGGCGCCGCGCGCCAGCGCCACCCCCATGCGCCGGTGCGGGCGGGCGTCAGGCTTGCCGAAGAGCAGCACCTGGGTGTCCGGTGTGCCCAGGGCCTCGGCCACCCCCTCGAAGCGCACCTGCTCGAGGCTCTGCTCGGCCAGGATCACCCGGCTGGCGGCGGGACCCACGCTGCGGATCGCCGGAATCGGCAGGCCGAGCACGGCCCTGAGGTGCAGTTCGAATTCACTCAGGTTCTGGCCCATCAGCGTGACCAGCCCGGTGTCATGGGGGCGGGGCGACAGCTCCGAGAACACCACCTCCAGCGCGCCGCCCTGGCCGGCGGCTGCCGTCCCCTCGGGTCGGCGGCAGAGGAAGAACTCCACACCGAACAGGCCGGCTCCGCCGAGCTCATCGGTGACGGCCCGCGCCATCGCCTGGGCCTGGTCCAGGGCGGCAGCGTCCAGGGCGGCCGGCTGCCAGCTGCACTGGTAGTCCCCCCGTTCCTGGATGTGGCCGATCGGAGGGCAGAACAGGGTGGGCCCCTCCCACTGCCTCACGGTCAGGAGCGTGATCTCCAGGTCGAAGTGCAGGAACTCCTCGACGATCACGCGGGTGCCGGTGCCGCGGGCCCCCGCCTGGGCGGCGTCCCAGGCGGCCTGGATGTCCTCCGGGCCGCGCACCACCGACTGACCTTTGCCCGAGGAACTCATCACGGGTTTGACCACCACCGGCCAGCCCAGCGGTGCGGCGGCCTCGGCGAGGGCCTCAGCGCTCTCCGCGTAGGCGAAGCGGGCCGTGCGCAGGCCGAGCGTCGTGGCGGCCAGATCCCGGATCCGGTCACGGTTCATGGTCACTGCCGTGGCCCGGGCCGTGGGAATCACGGTGATGCCCTTGGCCTCGAGATCAGCGAGGGCGTCGACGGCCAGGGCCTCGATCTCCGGGATCACCAGGTCCGGCTGATGGGCCCGCACCACGGCCTTGAGGGCCTCCGGATCGGTCATGGGCAGCACCTCGGACCGGTCCGCCACCTGCATCGCCGGAGCACCGCCGTAACGGTCCACCGCGATCACACGGCAACCCAGGCGCTGGGCCGCAATGGCCACCTCCTTCCCCAACTCCCCACTGCCCAGCAGCATCACCGTGCGGGGAAACGAGCTGGTCATCGGCAGGCGGAGGCAGAGCCGTCGATCCTGCCGCACCCCCCACCGGCCTGGACACCTGCTAGAGAAGCTCCTGCGGCGGCGGGAGCCATGGGCAGCCTGATCGGATGGAGCACGGCAGGGGATGCCGCCGATGGTCTGCTGTTCGGCTGGGACATCGCCACCCTGCAGAACGGTGCCCTGATCTATCTGGGGCTCTCGTCCCTGGCCTTCGTGGTGGTGTGGGTGGTGGGTTATCTGCGCCGCCGCTGAGCCCGCTGACCCGGGTTGGCGCCCGTGGGCCTCAACCGGGTTCCGTGCCGCTCAGCAGGGTCAGCTGACGCACCGGCGATTCCTCGCTCACGAAGCCGTAGGCCTCGAAGACGGCCGGATCGGGATGGGTGATCCGCTGACCCTCGGAGCTCAGTTCCAGCTCAAAGCCCTCCACGGCCATGCGGCGCATCAGGGCGGCCGCCTCCTCGAAGCGTGCGGCCATGGCCTCCAGGCTGGCGCAGTCGGCCGTGAGGCCGGTTTCCTTCCAGGTGAAGTAGGCCATCGGGCAGACGAGGGGGTGGGTGGATCAGGGGAGCAGCACCAGCCCCACCACCACCAGTAGCAGGCTCACGCCCCAGAAGCGGATCACCACCTGCTCCTCACCCAGGCCGCCCAGTTCGAAGTGATGGTGCAGCGGGGCCATCCGGAACAGGCGGCGGCCCTGGCCGTCGCTCCCCTTGGTCGCCTTGAACACCCACACCTGCAGGATCACCGACAGGGATTCCGCCAGGAACACCCCGCCCATCAGCAGCAGGGGCCAGAAACTGTTGGAGAGCAGGGCGACGGCACTGAGGGCGGCCCCCATCGCCAGGGAACCGGTGTCGCCCATGAACAGCCGAGCCGGATGGCGGTTGTGGGCCAGGAACCCCAGCCAGCAGCCCGCCATGGCCGCGCAGAAGCCGGCCAGGGCCGGGTCGCCTTCGTTGCCGCGCAGCATCAGTTGCAGGCCCAGCCCGGTGAACACCACGGCGCCGCAGCCGGCCGCCAGACCGTCGAGGCCATCGGTGAGGTTGGTGGCGTTGCTCTCCGCCAGGAAGACGAACAGGGCCAGGGGCCAGATCAGCAGGCCCAGGGGCAGCAGCCAGCCCAGGGGCAGGGCCACGGTGCCGGCTTCCTCCACCCCCAGGACCTGGGCCTGGTGGGTCCAGAGCAGGAACAGCACGGCGGCACCCGCCTGCAGCAGCAGCTTGCCCCGGGGAGTCAGACCGGTGTTGGTGTGCCGCCTCAGGCTGCGCCAGTCGTCGATGGCACCGATCGCCATGTAGGCCAGGGTGATGGCGGCGACAGCCACCAGCCGGGGATCGGCCGGACTGACCAGCCCTCCCACGATCACGCCGACCGGAACCACCAGCAGGCCGCCCATCGTGGGGGTACCGGCCTTGCTGAGGTGGGCCTGGGGCCCATCCTCCCGGATCACCTGGCCGAGCTTGAGCGAACGCAGCCGCGGCACGCCCCAGCCGGTGACCGCGGTCGCCACCAGGGTGGCGACCAGGAACGGCCAGCTGAGCATCGAGTTGGCGATGAACCGATCGCTGGCCAGGCAGGCCGCCAGCAGCAGCAAGCCCAGCAACAGCGCCGCTTGGCGGCTGTTGCTGGGCCAGGGGAAGGGGAAGCGGGTCAACAGGGGGGTGGGCCGGTGGGGTGGGCCCAGTTTCCCTTGCCTCAGTCCTCCCAGTCCTCTTCCTGCTGCTCGTCGGCCTGGTTGTAGTCCTCCTTTTCTCCCATCAGGGCGGAGAGCTCCTCCTCTTCGACCGTGCTCACTTCGGTGGCGGCGGTCTCCTCATCGGCCACCAGCCGGCCGCTGGCCTCCAGCCAGCTGAGCAGGTCCGGCTCGTCCCGCAGGGGCAGCACCGGAGCGGGCTCCGCGCGGCCGTAGCGGGTCAGCGACGGATTGATGCTGTCGAGACGACTGAGGCTGGAGGGGGAGAGATTGCTCATACGATCCGACGTCCGTTCAGGCTGGCGATGGAGTTCAGGCTGGGCGCAACGGGCCGCAACCCACGCGGGTCACGGGTTGGGAGCGGGCGGGTTCGGGAGGCCGGGCCCACAGGCGCCAATCCGCCACCATAGCTGCGACACTGCCGCCCCCGCATGCCTCCCCAGCCCCCCTTCGCCAAGCCGCGGGCCGTGCTGCGGCTGTGGGTCCTGGCCCTGGCCCTGAGCATGGCGCTGGCAGCGGCCGGGCAGCGCTGGCCCCAGCCGCTGGTGCCCGACCCCCGCTGGCTCGTTGCCCTGGTGCTCGGCGTCCCCCTGCTGGTGGGTCTTGCTCTGCTGGGGCGCTGGCCGCTGCCCGCAGCGACGGGGTCACCGGCGGTGGCGGGCCGCAGGGGAGAATCGGTCGACTGAGCGCATGGAGACGCGTTGATGGGCCGGGCCAAGAAGGCAGTGCTGGCGTATTCCGGCGGGGTGGATACAAGCGTCTGCATCCCCTACCTCAAGAACGAGTGGGGCGTGGAGGAGGTGATCACCTTTGCGGCTGACCTCGGCCAGGGCGATGAACTCGAGCCGATCCGCCAGAAGGCGCTGGATTCCGGAGCCTCCCAGTCGCTGGTGGGCGATCTGATCGAACCCTTCATCACCGAGTTCGCCTTCCCGGCCATCAGGGCCAACGCCCTCTATGAGGGCCGCTATCCCCTCTCGACCGCCCTGGCGCGCCCGTTGATCGCCCGCAGGCTCGTGGAGATCGCCCGGGAGGTGGGCGCCGACGCCGTGGCCCATGGCTGCACCGGCAAGGGCAATGACCAGGTGCGTTTCGACGTGGCCATCGGTGCCCTGGCACCGGAGCTCAAGGTGCTGACTCCAGCCCGGGAATGGGGGATGAGCCGGGAGGAGACCATCGCCTACGGCGAGCGCTGCGGCATTCCCTCCCCGGTCAGCAAGGCCTCCCCCTATTCGATTGATCTGAATCTGCTGGGTCGCTCGATCGAGGCCGGTCCGCTGGAGGATCCCGACGTGGAGCCCCCGGAGGAGATCTATGCCATGACCCGTTCGGTGGCGGAGGCCCCCGCCGAACCCCAGACCGTTGTGATCGGCTTCGAGCAGGGCCGGCCTGTCTCCATCGACGGCGTCCGCCTGGATCCGGTGACCCTGATCCGCACGGCCAACAGCCTGGCCGGCCGCCATGGGTTCGGACGGCTGGACATGATCGAGAACCGGGTGGTGGGCATCAAGAGCCGCGAGATCTACGAGACCCCGGGCCTGCTGATGCTGATCCGGGCCCATCAGGAGCTCGAGAGCCTCACCCTGGCGGCCGACGTGCTGCGCACGAAGCGCCAGCTCGAGCAGCAGTGGGCCGATCTGGTGTACCAGGGCCTCTGGTTCGGTCCCCTCAAGGATGCCCTCGATGGCTTCATCGACCGGACCCAGCCGGTGGTGAACGGCGAGGTGCGCGTCAAGCTGCACAAGGGCAACGCCACGGTGGTGGGTCGAAGCAGCCGCTCCAACAGCCTCTACGTGCCCGACATGGCCACCTATGGCGCCGAGGACCGGTTCGACCACCGGGCGGCCGAGGGGTTCATCTATGTCTGGGGCCTGCCCACCCGGCTCTGGGCCGCCAGCCGCCGCGGCTGAGTCTCCGCCTCAGGTCTCAGGGTCAGGTCCAGGCTGCCAGGCTGTTCAGGCGACGCCGCTGTCCTCCAGACCGAAGGCATGGCGCAGGGCGGCACCCAGCCTGGGCCGGGCGGCTCGGCCGTTCAGCCCATCGGCGGAAGCTCCGGCAGGGGCGAGCTGATGAAGGTTGTCCCGCAGGCTGCTGTTCTGCTCCAGCAGGCGCTGGCGCTGCTGGAGCATGGGCCCGACGCGCTCCTGGAACTTCTGCTCGAACAACTGGGGCAGGGTCTCCATCAGCGAGCGGAGCGAGGCCAGTTCCTCATGGGTGTGGGCCAGCTGCTGCCGCAGGGCGGCGAGCCTCTCGATACCAGGCTCCGCTCCCGCAACCCGTCTCGCGGGATCTGGAAGCGGAGCCTGGGGACTGTCAGGGACAGTGCCGTGGGCCGCCCGTGCGGGCATCCCGGTGGGCCGCATCGCCGGGGGCAGGTTGTCGGGGTGCAGCGGGAAGCTGCCCTGTGCTGGGGGAACCATGCTCATTGGCGGAACCTAGGCCGATCCCCCTCGGATGACAAGCAGGGCGGCTGGGCGCCGGCAGCCTGGTGCCTCAGCCCTCAGACGCCAGCGGGCTCGCCGGCGGGAGCTTCGCTCACGGCGCCCGGAACGGCGCGGGGGGCGGGCATGGGGCCGTCCTGCTTGACGGTGAGATAGCGGATCACATCCTCGGACAGGCGCATGGCCCGCTCCAGGGGGGCCACCTGCTGGCCGTCACCGTTGTGGTTCAGCTGGACGTAGATGCCTTCGCGGTGCTTGTCGATGGGGTAGGCCAGGCGACGCTTGCCGCGCATCTGACAATCCAGCACGTCGCCGCCGGCCTCGCTGACCAGGTCGCGGTACTTGTTGACGTGGGTCTCCACCTCTTCTTCCGGAATGTCCGGACGAAGGATGTACATCGTCTCGTAATAGGGCTGCGTCATGGGGTCGCCTGTCGGAAAAGGCCTCGGGGGCCGGGTGGAGGGCGTTGGCCGATGGACCGGGGGACCATCAGCGACGGATTGACCAACCTATCGCAGCAGTGTCGACCCTCAGTACAGCTGCATCCGCACGGCCTGGGAGATGGCCGGCAGATCGGCCTCCTCGCCCCGCAGGCTCTGCACCACCCCGAACAGCACCAGCACCAGGGCCCCGAGGAAGACCGTGTTGCTGAGGGTTCGCACGGCGAAGCCTGCCCCCAGGGGAGCCAGCAGGATGTTGAAGGCCAGGGCCAGCAGCACCAGCACGATGTCGACCAGAATCGCCTGCAGCACGCTGAAGCGGATCAGGTAGGGCACCCGGGCGTTGCGCACCACCGCCAGGAACAGCACCAGGAACAGCAGGAACCCGCCGAAGGGCACCGCCTGCTGCACCAGCGCCACGGGCAGGGCCGGCAGGGTCAGCCACTGCAGCATGGGGAAGAGCTGGAAGAGCGACCGTCCGAAGCTCACCGCATCCGCCCACGGCAGGAGGTAGGCCAGGGCCGCCAGCAGTCGTTGCCAGATCGGGGCGCCTTGCATGGCTGATGGGGAACGGGTCCGTGAAGGCTAGGCAGCCCCACGCCCGTCCTCGCCGGCCAGGCAGCGCTCCGCCGCCTGGCGCATGGCGTCCACCGGCACCGTCTGCTGCCCGGTCCAGAGGCGCAGGGCGGCAGCGCCCTGCTGCACGAGCATCTCCAGGCCGTCGATCACCCGGCACCCCTGGGCCGCGCTGGCCCGCAGCAGGGCGCTGGGACGGGGGGTGTAGATCAGGTCGTAGACCGTGCTGCCTGGGCTGAGGGCCCGAAGGGCTTCAGGGTCCAGGGGCGAGGCCTGCGCAGCGCCCGGGTCCCGGGGTGAGGCCATCCCCACGGGGGTGGTGTTCACCACCAGCTCGCTCTCGCGGAGCACCCCGGGCAGCTGGGTCCAGGGGATCACCTGCAGCTGCGGCGCCCAGGAGCGGCAGCCGTCGGCGAAGGAGAGCAGCGATCCGGAGCTGCGCCCGGCCACCAGGATCGCCCTGCAGCCCAGCTCCACCAGCCCCGCCACCACGGCCCGGGCGCTCCCGCCGCAGCCCAGCACCACGGCCCGGCAGCCGCTCCAGTCGCGTCCCCCGCTGCGGAGGGGGGCCAGGAAGCCCTCCACATCGGTGTTGGTGCCCAGCCAGCCCTCGCGTTCCCGCCGCTGCAGCGTGTTGACGGCGCCCACCCGGGCGGCCAGCGGGCTGAGCTCACGGCAGAGCGGGGCGACGGCCTGTTTGTGAGGGAGGGTCACGTTCAGGCCGCGGCAGTCCATCGCCTCCAGGGCCTGCACCACCTGCGGCAGCTGGTCCGCCGGGGCCGGCAGCGCCAGATAGACCCAGTCCAGGCCGAGTTCCTGCAGGGCGGCGTTGTGCATGGCCGGCGAGAGCGAGTGCCGCACCGGATCCCCCAGGACCCCCACCAGGGCGGTGTGAGCGGAGATGGAGAGGGCCATGACGGGCGATCAGGGCAGCGGCGGATCCGAACCGTAACCGCCTGTTCGGGAACCACCCCTCGCCTCGGCAAGGCCTCACTGATGAAGATGCAGGAACTCAACTTTCACCACCAAGGAGGTGGGAACCCATGGGAAAGGTCGTCGGCATTGACCTCGGCACCACGAACAGCTGCGTTGCCGTGATGGAGGGCGGCAAGCCCACGGTGATCGCCAACGCCGAAGGGTTCCGCACGACTCCCTCGGTGGTGGCCTACACCAAGAACCAGGACCAGCTGGTGGGTCAGATCGCCAAGCGCCAGGCGGTCATGAACCCCGAGAACACCTTCTACTCGGTGAAGCGCTTCATCGGTCGCCGCGTCGATGAGGTGAACGAGGAATCCAAGGAGGTCAGCTACGGCGTGGAGAAGGCCGGCGCCAACGTCAAGGTGAAGTGCCCGGTGCTGAACAAGCAGTTCGCCCCCGAGGAGGTGAGCGCCCAGGTGCTGCGCAAGCTGGCCGAGGACGCCGGCAAGTACCTCGGTGAGACCGTCACCCAGGCGGTGATCACCGTGCCTGCCTACTTCAACGACTCCCAGCGCCAGGCCACCAAGGACGCCGGCAAGATCGCCGGCCTCGAGGTGCTGCGGATCATCAACGAGCCGACCGCCGCGGCCCTGGCCTACGGTCTCGACAAGAAGAGCAACGAGCGGATCCTGGTCTTCGACCTGGGCGGCGGCACCTTCGACGTGTCGGTGCTCGAGGTGGGCGACGGTGTGTTCGAGGTGCTCTCCACCTCCGGCGACACCCACCTGGGCGGGGATGACTTCGACAAGGTGATCGTCGACTATCTGGCCGACAGCTTCAAGGGCAACGAGGGCATCGACCTGCGCCAGGACAAGCAGGCCCTGCAGCGCCTCACCGAGGCGGCCGAGAAGGCCAAGATCGAGCTCTCCAGTGCCACCCAGAGCGAAATCAACCTGCCGTTCATCACGGCCACACCCGAGGGACCGAAGCACCTCGATCTCACCCTCACCCGGGCCAAGTTCGAGGAGCTGGCCAGCAAGCTGATCGACCGCTGCCGCGTGCCGGTGGAGCAGGCCCTCAAGGACGCCAAGCTGTCGGCCGCCGAGCTGGACGAGGTGGTGATGGTGGGTGGTTCCACCCGCATCCCGGCCGTTCTCGAGCTGGTCAAGCGGGTCACGGGCAAGGATCCGAACCAGACCGTCAACCCCGATGAGGTGGTGGCGGTGGGTGCCGCGATTCAGGGCGGTGTGCTCGCCGGTGAGGTGAAGGACATCCTCCTGCTCGACGTCACGCCGCTCTCCCTCGGCGTGGAGACCCTCGGCGGCGTGATGACCAAGATGATCCCCCGCAACACCACCATCCCCACCAAGAAATCCGAGGTGTACTCCACTGCGGTGGATGGTCAGACGAACGTGGAGATCCACGTGCTGCAGGGTGAGCGTGAGATGGCCAGTGACAACAAGTCGCTGGGCACCTTCCGTCTCGACGGCATCCCGCCGGCCCCCCGCGGCGTGCCCCAGATCGAGGTCACCTTCGACATCGACGCCAACGGCATCCTCAGCGTGACCGCCAAGGACAAGGGCAGCGGCAAGGAGCAGAGCATCTCGATCACCGGCGCCTCCACCCTCAGTGAGAACGAGGTGGAGAAGATGGTCAAGGAGGCCGAGAGCAATGCCGCCTCCGACAAGGAGAAGCGGGAGCGCATCGACCTCAAGAACCAGGCCGAGACCCTGATCTACCAGGCCGAGAAGCAGCTGGGCGAGCTCGGCGACAAGGTGGGCGCCGAGGACAAGGCGAAGGTCGAGGAGTCCAGCAAGAAGCTCAAGGAGGCCGTTGAGAAGGAGGACTTCGCCACGATGAAGTCGGAGCTCGAAACCCTCCAGCAGGCTCTCTATGCCGCCGGTGCGGCGGTCTACCAGCAGGCCGCCGGTGCCGAGGCCGCAGCGGCCGGTGGCAACGGCGCCGGCCCCGACTCCGCGGGCTCAGCCGCCAGCGACGATGTGATCGACGCCGAGTTCACCGAGAGCAAGTGAACCCCGGCCGGTGACGGCCCTGAACTCCGTTCCAATCGCCCCGGCTTCGGCTGGGGCGTTTTCATGGGGTCTCCCGGTAGGGTCCGGCCAGCGGGAGACCCTCCGCCCGTCCCTTTCCGCGTGCCGATGGCTTCGCCCAGCTCCCGTCTGGCTCTGGTGACCGGCGCCTCCTCCGGCATCGGCGCGGCCACGGTTCATCAGCTGCTCGCAGGGGGTTGGCGGGTTGTGGCCGCCGCCCGGCGGGTTGAGGCCATGGAGGCCCTGGCGGCTGCGGGGGCCGCCGTCATGCCGCTCGATGTGGCGGATGCCGCCTCGCGGCAGGCGCTGGTGGAGCAGGTTCTGGCCCGGGAGGGACCGATCGAGGCGTTGGTCAACAATGCCGGCTACGGCCATATCGGGCCGATGGAAACCGTGGACCTCGCCGATGCCCGGGCGATGTTCGAGGTCAACCTGTTCGGCCTGATGGGCCTGACCCAGCTGGTGCTTCCCTCCATGCGGGAGCGTGGCCGTGGCCGTGTCGTGAACGTCTCCTCGATGGCCGGTGAGGTGGTGACGCCGGGTGCGGGCTGGTATGGCGCCAGCAAGTTCGCCCTGGAGGGGCTCAGCGATGCCCTGCGCCTGGAGCTGCAGCCGTTCGGGATCCAGGTGGTCGTGATTCAGCCGGGCCTGATCCGCACCGCCTTCGCCGAGGTCACGGCTCCCTCGATGGAGGCCAATCTGGGATCAGCGGTGTATGGCCCCATGATGCGGCGGGTCGCCGCCGCCTGGGAGCGGGTGTACCGCCGGGCCTCGGAACCGGAGCTGGTGGCGCGCACGATTGGCAGGGCCCTCGAGGAACCCACCCCTGAGGCCCGTTATGCCTGTGGCCACCAGGCAGCCGTCTCGATGGTCGCCCATCGGCTGATGCCGACGCGGCTGTGGGATGCCCTGCTCCGACGCGAAATGACCTGAGCTGGCCCGGCCGACCCGTGGGCTACTGGGCGATCTGGGCCACGGCCGCCTTGGATTTCTCGATCACCGACGCGGGCATGGTCACGTAGCCGAGTTCAGGCGCCAGGGCCTGGTTGGGTTCGGAGAGCATGGTGTTGAAGACCTTCTGCAGCAGCTCGGTCTTCTCGCCGTTGCCGCTCTGGTAGGCCAGGATCCAGGTGAAGGTGACGATCGGGTAGCCCTTGGCGGGATTGGGGTCGCCACCGATCAGGTCCGGCCCGAGATCGATCGCGCCGAGCGCCTCGCTTTCGCTTTCATTCGTGGGCTTGACGCTCTCGCCGGAGGCGTTCTCCAGGGCCGCGGCCTGCAGCGGGTCCTTCACATAGGCCACCTCCACGTAGCCCAGACCGCCATCCACCTGGCCGAGCTGGGCCGCCACACCCTCATTGCCCTTGGCACCGATGCCGGTGGGCCAGTTCACGGCCTTGTCGGCGCCCGGCCCGGATTTCCATTCGGGGCTGATCGCGGCCAGGTGCTTGGTGAAGTTGTAGGTGGTGCCGGAACCATCGGAGCGGTGCACGATGGTGATCTTCTTGTCGTCGCAGCCCAGCTCCTTGAAGTTGGTGATCTTGCCGAGGAAGACATCGGCCAGCTGCTTCTGGCTGAGCTTCAGCTCACAGCCCGGATTGTTGTAGGCCACGGCGATCGCGCCGGCCGTCATCGGGATCTGCAGGACGCCGCGAGCCACCTTGGCGATCTCCTCGTCCTTCATCGGCTTGTCCGAGGCACCGAAGTCCACCGTGCCGGCGATGAACTGACGCACGCCGGCGCCGGATCCCACCGACTGGTAGTTCACATTGATGCCGTCCCCGCTCATGTCCTTGAACCAGCGCTGGTAGATCGCTGCCGGGAACGAGGCTCCAGCGCCGCTGAGGGTGCCGGTCGGGCCATCCCCGCTGCTGCCGCCACCGCAGGCGGCGAGCGAGAGGGTGAGGCCCGAGAGCGTGAGGGCGGCGGTCGTGCGGCGCAGTCGGCCGGAGAGCAGCGTCATGAAAGTGGT
The DNA here is from genome assembly GCF_046613545.2 of Aphanothece microscopica RSMan92. Taxonomy (NCBI): domain Bacteria; kingdom Bacillati; phylum Cyanobacteriota; class Cyanophyceae; order Chroococcales; family Aphanothecaceae; genus Aphanothece; species Aphanothece microscopica. The sequence continues at coordinate 16,407 of NZ_JBKKKY020000020.1, forward strand.
GGCGGTGGAGGGAGGTAACGACGTCACCACCTCGACCGTACGCAAGCGCGCGGCCTGTTGCGATAACCGGTTCTTAATGCTCGATCGCCCTGTGCTCCACCTGCTCCAGCACCCACTGCGCCGAGGCCGGTGCCAGCAGGACACCGTTGCGGTAGTGACCGCTGGCCAGCAGCAACCCCGGTTCCAGCTCCTCCAGCAGGGGGGCCGGTCGGCCGACCGGATGGCAGCGGGCACCCTGCCACTGCCCTCGCACCGTGGCGTCCTGCAGCCAGCTCAGCTCGGCTCCGGCCCAGCCGCGCAGCTCGGCCAGCCTGCTCGGGTCGGCGCGGTCGCCAGGCTCCAGGGTGGCCCCCAGCCACAGGCGCCGCCCTCCAGCCAGGTCGGGCCGAGGCACCACGTTCTGGCCGCGCCACACCACCACCCCGGGCCAGGTCCAGCCGGGCGGGGCGCTCAGCTCAAGTTCCAGGGCCTGCCCCAGCACCGGTTCCATCGGCAGCCTGTGGCCGAGGGCCTCCAGCAGCCCGGCGCTGGCTACACCGGCGCTGAGCACGAGCCAGGCGGCGTTGAAGCGCTCGGCCGCGCCGCCGTGAACGATCCACTGCCCGGCCGGTCCACGGCTGATCGCGGCGGCCTTGGTGGCGTGGGTGACCAGGCCGCGGTCGCGGGCATCCGCCAGCAGGGCCGCCATGGCGGCCCTCGGGTCGAGCTGGCCGTCGTGGGGCGAGTGCAGAGCACCCAGGGCGGCGGCGGGCACGGCGGGCTGCAGCGTTGCCAGGCGCTCGCGGGACCAGAACGCCAGCGGGAAGCCCCGGGCCTGGCGTTCCGCCACCAGCCGTTCCTGCCGCTCCCGTTCCTGGGGGTCGGTGGCCAGCAGGAGCAGCCCCTCCCGCCGGCTCACCGGATGGCCGCGGGCCTGCAGCTCGCCCAGCCAGTCCTGCCAGAGCTGCAGGCTGCGCTGCCGCAGGCGCCAGGCCCGGCCGCTGCCGCGGTGGAACACCTGGGCCATCAACACCCCGAGAGCGGCCACACTGCCGGACCCTTCGCTCGGAGGGCCCTCCAGGGCCGGATCCACCAACGCCACCGGATGGCCCTGGCGCTGCAGCAGCCAGGCGCAGCAGAGGCCCACGATGCCCGCCCCGACCACCACCACGGGCTGGGAGCGGGCCACCGCGGGCCTCAAGGGTTCTGCCGGGAGGTGCTGAGCTTGAAAGGCCTCAGACCTGCTTCAGGTCGGCCTGCACCTGCTGGGGCAGGATCTGGGCGTAGCGCCCGAAGCCGCTGGCCACCTGGATGTAGGCCTTGCGCAGCTTCTCGCCGTCCTGCAGGCGGGCCGCCTCATCGAGCTGGGCCAGGGCGCTCTTGAGCTGGGTGGCGAGCTTGTCGGCCTCGGCCTGGTCGGCCGGCAGCAGGCGCTGGTTGATGTACAGCATCTGGCGCCCCACCTCCTGCATCGGCCCGTGGATCACGTTGCGGGTGAAGGTCCAGTCGCGGCTGTTGACCAGGGCGGCGAGCTCGGGCAGCCGGTCACGGGCGGCGAGGAACCCCTCGGCCTGGCGCTCGATCGCGGCGATGTCGTCGGTGCTCAGGGTGGGCGGCTTGGCCTGGCTGGCGTCACAGGCCGTGAGGCCGACCCCGAGCACGACGACCAGGGCCAGCATGGCCAGCCGGCGGAGCGGCAGGGCGATGGCGCTGCGCAGGCGGGAGATCAGGGAGGGCGCTGGCAAAGCAGGGGCCATCACGGTCAGGGGGGCCATCACGGTGAGGTCGTCGAGGCGTGGAGCTGACTGTATCGGCCCCGGCAGGGCGTTCCTGGATCACTGTTGCCCCTCGCCACATCCACGCCCAACGCTCTAAAACGGAGTGACTATGAGTTAGTGCCATGCGTCTCGCTGTCCTCCCCCTGGCCGCCATCCGCCGCCCCCTGGAGCGCAGCCTCGATGAGGCGAAGGTGGCGGCGCTGATGGCCTCGATCGCGGCCGAAGGGCAGAGGGAACCCATCGATGTGCTCGAGGTCGACGGCCAGTGGTGGGGGTTCAACGGCTGCCACCGGGTGGCGGCCCATGAACGTCTGGGTCTGCCCACGATTCAGGCCCGGATCCGGCGGGCCACACCCCAGGTGCTACGCATGCACATGCTCTGACGCACCCGTCCGGCCGCGACCATGCCGTCCTCGACCGCCATCCTCCAGGTGATCTGCCCGGATCGCCCGGCCCTGGTCAGCGAGCTCTCGGGCTGGGTGGCGGCGAACGGCGGCAACATCCGCCACGCCGATCACCACACCGACCTGGGGGCGGGCCTCTTCCTCAGCCGCATCGAGTGGGCGCTGGAGGGCTTCGGGCTGCCGCGGGAGGCGATCGAGCCCGCCGCGACCGCCCTGGCCGCGCGGCTGGGGGGGGAGGGTCAGCTCCACTTCTCCGATGTCCTTCCCCGCGCGGCCATCTTCGTGAGCCGCCAGGACCACTGCCTGGTGGATCTGCTCTGGCGGGTGCGGGCCGGGGAGCTTCCGATGCAGGTACCGCTGGTGGTGTCGAACCACCCCGATCTGCAGGACCTAGCGGAGGGGTTCGGGGCCAGCTTCGTGCAGGTGCCGCTCACGGCGGCCACCAAGCCGGAGGCTGAGGCCCAGCAGCTCGAGCTGCTGCGGGAGCACGGCATCGAGCTGGTGGTGCTGGCCAAGTACATGCAGGTGCTGAGCGCCGAGTTCCTGGCGGCGTTCCAGGGTGGGGGCGGGGCGCAGGTGATCAACATCCACCACTCCTTCCTGCCTGCGTTTCAGGGGGCGCAGCCGTACCACCGGGCCTGGGAGCGGGGGGTGAAGCTGATCGGGGCCACGGCCCACTACGTGACCGAGGACCTCGATGCCGGCCCGATCATCGAGCAGGCCACGGTGCACGTGAGCCACCGCGACGAGGTGGAGGACCTGATCCGCAAGGGCCGCGACACCGAGCGGCTGGCCCTCTCCCGGGCGGTGCGCCTGCACCTGCGCCGCCAGGTGATGGTGTACCGGGGGCGCACGGCGGTGTTCGACTGAGCCTCGTGCCAGGTGAAACTGTTGGCGAGGTGCAGAAACCAGGACAAGGGCAACTTCTTTCTGCTGGAGGTGAGAGTGAGTCAGGCGAGGTTGGTCATCGCCAAGGGATCGGTCCTTTCCCCCCCGAAGGTCTGGGCCAAGTCTGTACTGACCTTGAACCCTCCGATCAGCAGCAGGCCGGCCACGTGGGGAGCCGCCATGGATGTGCCGCTATAGGCCACTGTGGAGCCGTCAATCCGGAGGGATGTGATGTTCACGCCAGGAGCGGCATAGGCCACGTTGTCAACATCACCGGCACCAACGAGGTTGTCAAAATTTGTGAAAGAGGCGTTTTTGCTGTAGCGATCATGAGCACTGATCGTATAGATACCTGCCGCCGGGTTGCCAGCGCTTGCCGGGCTGAAGGAATCCACATCGGCATAGGAATTGCCGGCTGCCAGGGAAAAGCGAATCCCTTTTTCGGTGGCGGCTTGCTGAATCGCATCGTTCAGGGATTCAAAATATCCCCCGCCCAGGCTGAGATTGGCAACGTCGCCAGTCCCTGCAACTGTCATCATGTAATCGATTCCTGCAATGATCCCGCTGTAGGTGCCACTGCCCTGATCGTTCAATACCTTGATCGCAAACACCTTCGCGCCGGGTGCCACCCCGACAACACCACGGTCGTTGTTGATGGCCGCAATCGTTCCGGCGACATGGGTGCCATGGCCGTTTCTGTCGTAGAAGCCACTCTTGCGACTCCCTGTGAAATCTTTGTTGATCGGATCATTTTTGTCGAAGTTGAGGTCACCGGTGTTGGGGGAGATTCCGGTATCCAGGACAAACGCGCGTTTGCTCGCGAAGGATCCAATGGTTGAGGTTCTGTCCTGATTGCCCCAAACCCATTTCACCCCCCAGTCCAGCACCTGTGAAGTGGACTCCGCTGGAGCGTCACCCCCACCACCGGGTCCCTTGCCAGGAGGTGGTGCCGCGGCGTCGGGGCGACTGAGGCTCACCACCTGATCGGCTTCCACGCGCTTGACCCCGCCGCGGCGCTCAAGCGCCGCGGCCTGGGCGCTGGTGAGGCGGGCGGTGAGCATGCCGAGGTTCTTGAAGAGGGCCTGGGGTTGGACGTCCCCAAGGACCTCGCGAGCCCGCTCACTGAGAGGAGGGCCACCATCCTCGAGGGTGATGATGTACAGGCGTCGGGTTGCCGCCGCTTTGCTCGTGCCGGGCACTCCGGTGACGCGATCGACGGACGTCTGGAAAACTTGACCCTTCGGCGGCGTGTTCGCCGTCGTGAGGGGAACGCCTGCTGTGGTGACGCTCATTCCGGTGAGCGGATCGCTGCTGACCACAACCTCCTGCGAAGTTGATCCCTGGAGCTTAAGGATTTCTTCCTCTCCGCTCCTGCTCCGGCGATTTGGGCCGGAAGACTCCCAGGGTTCAAGAATGGAGGAAGCCATGATCCTTTGCCTGATCTCTGCTCAGAATATTAATTCTATCGCGGTTTTGTCGATCGGGCAATCGAAGGATCCGCAATTGATTTGAAGTTATTGGCTGCCGTTGCTCTCATGTTGGTCCGAGCTGCGGCTTCCCGGTCTCAGCGGTGGGGTTCAGGTTGGAGGGCCCGCCGCGCGTGCCCCTGCAGCACCTCCTTGCTCAAGGGTCCGCGCAAATGTTCCCATGGCAGCACCCGCTCCGGACTCCAGGTGCTGTGGACCACCTCCTCCCAGGGTGGCGGCGGCGGCATCCCCGCCGGTCGTTCCACCTCGCCGGCCAGCACGGCCCGGTAGGCCCGCTTCCAGCCCCCCAGGCTCTCGTGGCTGCCCCGGGCCGCGGCGATCACCGGCGCCAGGCGTCGGTCGCTGCGGGAGAGCAGCGCCTGGATCACGCTCCAGCCGTAGCTCTCGGGGCGCAGCTCGACCCCCTTGGGCTTGAGCCGTTTGGCCAGCAGCTTGAGGCGTTTCTCGGCTTCGGGCCGCACCCCCTGCCATTGGAAGGGGGTGTGGGCCTTGGGCACGAAGGTGCTCACGCCCAGGCTGAGCCGCAGGCCGGGGGTGGCCTTCTTGAGGTCCAGCAGCAGGGAAGCGGTCGCTTCGACGTCAGCCTCCTCCTCCGTGGGCAGCCCGGCCATGCCGTAGAGCTTCAGGCCGCTCAGGCCACCCTCCTTTGCGTAGTGGGCGGCGGCGAAGATCTCCTCGGTGGCCAGCTTCTTGTTCACCACCTCGCGCATCCGTTCGCTGCCGCTTTCGATCGCGATCGTCAGCGACTTGCTGCCGCGTTTGGCCAGGATCCGGCCCAGCTCCGGCGTCACCGTGGCGGCCCGCACTGAGCTCACGCTCACCCGGGTGTCCGCGAAACGGTCCTGGTCGAGCCACTGCAGCAGGTCGGCGAACTGCGGATGCTGCGTCACCGAGGCCCCCAGCAGCCCCAGCCGCCGCGTCACGGTCAGCCCCTTCTCCACCGCCGGGATCAGGCCGTCATCGAGGCTGGCGGTGCGGAAGGGCAGCGTCAGATAGCTGGCCAGGCAGAAGCGGCACAGCTCCGGGCAGCTGCGCACCACCTCCACCATGTGGATGTCCGGCCAGGCCGCCTCCGGGGTGACCACCGTGGAGTGGCTGAGCGTGTTGCCCTGCCAGGTCTGTTTGGAGATTGTGGCGGGAATGCCGCTGCGCCGGGGCACGACCTCGAGCAGCTCACCATCCGCCCCGTAGCGGGGTTCGTAGAGCGCGGGCACATAGACCCCGCTCACCCCGGCCAGGTGCACCAGACGGTCAGCCCGGGGGGCATCGCGGCAGGCCTGCAGGGCCTCGATGAAGGCCGGCAGCAGCAGCTCGCCATCGCCGAGCAGCACGGCATCGAAGAACGGCGCCAGCGGTTCCGGATTGGCGGTGAGCACCGGTCCACCGCCGAACACGATCGGGTCGTCATCGCCCCGCTCGCAGGCCCAGATCGGGATGCGCTGCTGCTCCAGCAGGTCGAGCAGCACCGGGCCATCCAGCTCCCAGCTCAGCGACAGGCCGAACAGGTCGCAGCGGCGGTGGACGGGGTCACCCCGGTCGGTGAACAGGCGCCGCACGTCCACATCGGGCCGCCTGGCCAGGGTGGCCCACACCACCTGATAGCCCAGGCTGGTGATGCCGACGCTGTAGGTGCTGGGGAAGGCCAGCACCGCGCGCAGGGCCCCGGCCTCCGGCTGGGCGGGTTCGAACAGCAGCGTTTCCTGATGCAGGGTCGACGGGGTGCGTCCGGACCCATCCAGGGTCTCACCCGGACGGATGCCCTGGCGCTACTGGCCCATGAGGGCTGAGAGCGGACCTATCAGCCCGGTGACGGCCGAGGAGGCTTCCCCGCCGCTGGGGCTGCCGCCCACGGTCTTGATCAGCAGCTGGGCCGCCTGGTCGATGGCCGGCCACTTGTCGCCCGCCAGCGGCTGGATGACGGGTGCGGCCTTCTGCCACAGCGCCGGGAAGCCCCCCAGGGTGGTGAGGGCGGCCTGCAGCTTGCCGCCGTTGAGCTGGGCATCCCCCTGCCTGAGCAGATCCAGCACCGGGTTCACGGCCGGGGCCAGCGCGGCCTGCCCGGTCGTGGTGGCGGCCTCCTTCACCGTGTCCTGCACCGTCTGCTTGGCCTGCTGACAGCTGCTGAGCAGCAGACCGCCCGCCAGCGCCCAGGCCATCCCCATGCCCAGCAGGCGGGTCCGGCGCAGGGAGCCGGCCTGATGGCGGGGGGTTGAGCCAACGGCTTCTGCCGCGGCACGTTGGGCCGTCACCATGACCACTCTGCAATGTTCATCACGAACCTATTCAGGTCGAGCCGGTCTGCCCGTCCCCGCCGGGTGTCCGTTGCAGGTTGTGATCCGGCCCCGTCTCCAGGGGCCGGGGCCGCAGTGGGACGGAGTTGAGGCGCAGGCTGCTGCCGGCATCCGGCTCAGCGGGGCCTCCGGGGGATGGGGTCTGCAGCATCAGCCGCTTGAACAGCGACTGGGGGTGCAGCAGCCGGGCCATCACCAGGCTGCCCAGGCAGGCCACCAGCACGGGCCTGAGGATCAGCAGTTCCTTGGTCACCGCGAAGGTCAGGAAGGTGGCACTGATCGGCGCGCGGGCGCAGGCGGCCATGAAGGCCCCCATGCCGGCGAACACCGCGGTGCTGGGAGCGGCGAGACCGAGCTGCTCCAGCGCGGCAGCCGCAGCCAGCCCCAGCGCTCCCCCGAGGGTGAGCATCGGCGCGAACAGTCCGCCGGGCGTGCCCGCCGCTGCTGCCATGCCGGTGGTGAGGAACACCACCAGAAAGATCGCCAGCGCCTTGGCAAGGTCCACATCGCCTTCGGCGATCGCCTGCCGGATGCCGGCGCGGTTGAGAAAGTCCGGCGGCAGCCAGGCATCGACCAGCCCCAGCAGGGTGCCGGTGGCGGTCATCGCCCCGGCCAGGGGAATCCGCCAGCTCTGGCGCAGACGCTGCAGCCCCATCACGTAGCGGCAGTAGAGCTCGGCGGCCATGGCCACCAGGGCTCCCAGCAGGAAGAGCCACAGCAGGTCGATCGGGCGCACGACCACGAAGGCCATCACCTGCCGCTGCAGCTGGAAGATGCTGTCGGAAGCCCCGACGCCCGACTCCGGTTCGAGATTGACCAGCCGGGCCAGCCCGAGCAGGTCGGCCCAGGTGTCGGCCCAGAAGGTGGTGACCAGCACCAGCAGCATCACCACCGGTCGGGCGCCCTGCAGGAGTTCTTCGAGCGCGTAGAGGAAGCCGCCGATCGGCGCCCTGAACACCGCCGCAATGCCGGCGCCGCCCCCGGCGGCCACGATCAGCCGGCGGAAGGCGTTGGGTGCACGCAGCAGCCGGGCCATCTCCCAGCCCACCGAGCTGCCCATCTGCACCGAGGGGCCGGAGGGACCGAGCGGAAAACCACTGCCGATCGCCACGATCCCGGCCACCAGCTTCACGGCCGCCACCTGGAACCCCATCGGAATCGGCTGACGCCGCAGGAACTGCATCACCTGCGGAATCCCCGAGCCCTGGGCGGCCGGGGCCAGCAACTGCACCAGCAACCCCGCCACCAGGCCGCCACCGCCGCCGATGGCCGGCAGCACCAGCCAGCGGGGGCCCAGCTCCAGCATGTGGATGCGCCAGCGTCCCAGCCCATCGAGGCCACTGCGGAAGACCAGCGCGGCGGTGGCGGCCCCCAGCCCCGTGACGATCAGGGCCAGCACCACCACCAGCCAGCGATGCTCCAGCAGCTGCCGGATGGACGTGCTGCGCACGGGCTCCAGCCGCGGCAGGCGCAGCGCGGTGGTGCCTGCGGGTCGTGGTGTCAGTCGCAGGCGACCCAGCATCGGGCCGTCCCCATCAGACCCCGGCCAGCACTTCAGCCTCCGCCTCGGCGCTCACCACCCGCCCGGAATCCTCGAAGCCCTCGATCTGATCGAAGTTGAGGTAGCGGTACAGCTCGGCTCCGTAGGGGTCAATCTTCTCGGCGGCGATCGCCAGGTACTCCTCCTTGCTGGGGATGCGGCCCAGCTGGGCGCACACCGCCGCCAGTTCGGCGCTGCCCAGGTACACCTGGGCGCCGTTGCCGAGGCGGTTGTTGAAGTTCCGGGTGCTGGTGGAGAACACCGTGGTGTTGTCCTCCACCCGCGCCTGGTTGCCCATGCAGAGCGAGCAGCCGGGCATCTCCATGCGCGATCCGGCAGCTTCGAAGATGGCGTAGTAGCCCTCCTCCTTGAGCTTCTCCTCGTCCATGCGGGTCGGTGGGCACACCCACAGCCGGGCGGCGTTCTCACCCTGGCCCTGCAGCACGTTGGCAGCGGCGCGGTAGTGGCCGATGTTGGTCATGCAGGAGCCGATGAACACCTCATCGATCCGCTCGCCCGCCACGTCACTGAGGGTCTTGACGTTGTCGGGGTCGTTGGGGCAGGCCAGGATCGGCTCGGTGATCGCATCGAGGTCGATCTCGATGATCTCGGCGTACTCGGCGTCGGGGTCGGCCTCCATCAGCTGCGGATCGGCCAGCCAGGCCTCCATCGCCTTGATGCGGCGCGCCAGGGTGCGGGCATCGCCGTAGCCGCGGGCGATCATGTTCTTGAGCAGCGCCACGTTGCTGCGCAGGTATTCGCTCACCGTGTCCACCGAGAGCTTGATCGTGCTGCCGGCACAGGAGCGTTCGGCGGTCGCATCCGTCAGTTCGAAAGCCTGCTCCAGCTTGAGATCGGGCAGGCCCTCGATCTCCATGATCCGGCCGTTGAACACGTTCTTCTTGCCCTCCTTGGCCACGGTGAGCAGCCCCTGCTGGATGGCCACGTAGGGGATGGCGTTGACCACGTCGCGCAGGGTCACGCCCGGCTGCAGCGAGCCGCTGAATTTCACCAGCACCGATTCGGGCATGTCGAGCGGCATGGCGCCGATCGCGGCGGCGAAGGCCACCAGGCCCGAGCCGGCCGGGAAGGAGATGCCGAGGGGGAAGCGGGTGTGGCTGTCGCCGCCGGTGCCCACGGTGTCGGGCAGGAGCATGCGGTTGAGCCAGCTGTGGATGATGCCGTCGCCGGGCCGCAGGGCCACGCCGCCGCGGGAGGCCATGAAGTCGGGCAGCTCGGCGTGGGTCTTGAGATCCACGGGCTTGGGGTAGGCGGCGGTGTGGCAGAAGCTCTGCATCACCAGATCCGCCGAGAAGCCCAGGCAGGCGAGCTCCTTCATCTCATCGCGGGTCATCGGCCCGGTGGTGTCCTGGGAGCCCACGGTGGTCATCAGCGGCTCGCAGCTGGTGCCCGGCCGCAGGCCCGGCAGGCCGCAGGCCTTGCCCACCATCTTCTGGGCCAGGGTGAAACCCTTGCCGGTGTCGGCCGGGGCCGCCGGGCGGATGAACAGCTCGCTGGGGGGCAGCCCCAGCTGGGCGCGCACCTTGTCGGTGAGCGAGCGGCCGATCAGCAGGGGGATGCGGCCGCCGGCCCGCACCTCATCGGTGATCGTGCTGGGTTTGAGCTCGAAGCGGGCCACGATCTCACCGGCGCCGGGCTCACCGGCGGCGCGCTCGATCGTGCCGGCGTAGGGCCGGATCGTGATCACATCGCCGGAGTTCAGCGCGGTGACGTCGCACTCGATCGGCAGGGCGCCGGAGTCCTCGGCGGTGTTGAAGAAGATCGGCGCGATCTTCCCCCCCAGGATCACGCCGCCGCCGCGCTTGTTCGGCACATGGGGGATGTCGGTGCCGGTGTGCCACAGCACCGAGTTGATGGCCGACTTGCGCGAGCTGCCGGTGCCCACCACGTCGCCCACGTAGGCCACGGGATGGCCCTTGGTTTTCAGCTGGGCGATCAGCTCCAGGCCGCCGGGCATGCGGGTCTCCAGCATCGCCGTGGCGTGCAGGGGGATGTCCGGGCGGGTGGTGGCGTGGGTGGCGGGGGAGAGGTCGTCGGTGTTGGTCTCGCCCTCCACCTTGAACACCGTCACGGTGATCGCGGCCGGCAGTTCGGGCTTGGCGGTGAACCACGCCGCAGCGGCCCAGCTGTCCACCACCTGCTTCGCCCAGGGGTTGGTCTCGGCCAGGTCCAGCACGTCGTGGTAGGCGTCGTAGACCAGCAGGGTGCGGCTGAGTCCCTCGGCGGCGGCCCGGGCGATGACGTCGTCGTCGCTGCCGAGCAGCTCGATCAGGGCCCCCACGTTGTAGCCGCCGATCATGGTGGCCAGCAGCTCCACGGCCTGCACCGGGCTCACCAGGGGGCTCGACGCCGTTGTCTTGGCCACGCCGGAGAGCCAGCCGGCCTTCACGTAGGCCGCCTCATCCACCCCCGGGGGGATGCGCTCGCTGAGCAGGTGCAGCAGGAAGGCTTCCTCGCCGGCGGGGGGAGCCTGCAGCAGTTCGGTCAGGGCCTGGGTCTGCTCGGCTGTCAGGGGCAGGGCCGGCACCCCCAGGGCCTCGCGCTCTGCCGCGGCGGAGCGGTAGCGGGTCAGGAAGGTGTCTTCAGCCATGCCCAGCGGGGTCCATCTCTGAACCCATTGTTCTTGGCCGTGATCCCGACTGTTGGTGTGAACAGCTGCAAAAGGCGGCTGTCTAGGGTGGAGAGTCCCGGCACAACGCCAACTTCTGGCCCCTTTCAGCCATGCACGCCACCACCAGTGATCTCCATGTGGTGGAAACCCGCCCGCTGGTGTCTCCGGCCCTGCTGCACCGGGAACTGCCGATCACGGAGCGCACCGCGGACACCGTGCAGCAGGCCCGGGAGCGCATCCAGGCCATCCTCCACGGCCGAGACTCCCGGCTTCTGGTGATCGTCGGGCCCTGTTCGGTCCACGACGTGGCCGCCGCCAAGGATTACGCCGACCGGATCGCCGCGGCCCGCGACCGCCACCGGGGTGAACTGGAGGTGGTGATGCGGGTGTATTTCGAGAAGCCCCGCACGACGGTGGGCTGGAAGGGTCTGATCAACGACCCCCATCTCGACGGCAGCTACGACATCAACACCGGTCTGCGCCTCGCGCGGGAACTGCTTCTCCACGTCGGTGAGCTCGGACTGCCGGCGGCCACCGAACTGCTGGATCCGATCGTGCCCCAGTACATCGCCGATCTGATCACCTGGACCGCCATCGGCGCCCGCACCACCGAGAGCCAGACCCACCGCGAGATGGCCTCGGGGCTCTCGATGCCGATCGGCTTCAAGAACGGTACGGACGGCAGCATCGCCACCGCCATCAACGCCGTCGAGGCCGCGGCCCGCCCCCACCATTTTCTGGGCATCAACCAGGAGGGCTACGCCTCGATCATCACGACCACGGGCAATCCCGACGGCCATCTGGTGCTCAGGGGCGGCAAGGGCGGCACGAACTACCACCCCGAGGCGATCGAGGAGGCCGCCCTGGCCCTCGAGGCCCTGGGTCTGCCCTCCAGGCTGATGGTCGACTGCAGCCACGGCAACTCCAACAAGGACTACCGCCGCCAGGCCGAGGTGGCGGACCAGGTGGCCGCCCAGGTGGCCGCTGGCAGCCGGCACGTGATGGGGGTGATGCTGGAGAGCCACCTGGTGGCCGGGAACCAGAAGATTGCGGCGGATCTCTCCACCCTCACCTACGGCCAGAGCATCACGGACGCCTGCATCGATCTGAGCGCCACCACCGATGTCCTGGAGCGGCTGGCGGCTGCCGTCCGCAGCATCGCCAACCGTCCGCAGCCGGTGGGTGTGGGCTGAAACGGCCAGCCGCTCCTCGCGGCGCGCCTCCAGGTGAGACGCCAGGCTGATGTTCTGGCACTCGAATATCGAGAGTGCTGACTATCCGGTCGGGGCCCACTTCTGCAACAGACTGTTCTTCGTGAACAGCATTTCGTGCGGCTGTGCATAGGGTTTCTGCAGTTCCTCGGGGGCAGTCATGACCTTCCTCCTTCAGTTCTGCGGCCTGACAGATCCTCTGCAGATGTTCTATCTGGAACAGGCGCGCGGCCCGGCCTTCGCCGGTTTCCGGCCCTTCCAGCTGGATGATCTGCTGGGTTGGTCCCAGGCGATCGGCCGCCAGCGGCAGTGGGATGGCGTGGCCATCCACAACGCGGTGATGGAGGCGTGGCTGGAGAAGGCGGAGCTGATTCGCCAGTGGCAGCTGCGGCTTCGGGAGGAACCCGGCGACCGGGTGGTGGTCGCGGGTCTGGGGACGCCCCAGGACTGGGAGCGTCGCTGCGAGGATCTCCTCGAGGCCTAGCGGCACCCCTCGCGGCGCCCTAACCCAGCCTCTGCCACAGCCAGGCCACCCCGAGGGGGACCGTGAGGTTGTCCACGCCCACCAGCGCGACCTGCTCCAGCAGGGTCGCCGCCGCCGCCATGGCCACCACCGCGCCAGGACCGGGACCTCCCACCGTCGCGCTCAGGATGCCGAGCACCGTGACACTGGCGAGCCCCATCACAGCCGTGCCGGCCACGGAGCGGCGCTGGCCCAGCACCTTCCAGCTCGGCGACGGCCAGAGGGGGCCCAGCAGTCCCGCCAGCCCATCCCCCAGGGCCATCACCAGCACGCCGGCGGCCACCGGGGCCGGCTGGTCAGGCCAGAACCACCACAGCAACAGGGTGATCGACGCCCCGTAGGCGACGGTGCCGTAGCTGTGGCGCCCCACATCCTCCACCGCCGGCAGCAGCCGGGTGCGGTGGTTCAGGGCAGCCAGCACCGTGACAAGGGCGGCAGCCGGCAGGGCCACCCCGCGATCAATGCCCAGGCCCCAGGCCATCGGGATGACCAGGCCTGTGCCGATGTGCACCAGTTTGCGACTCCATTCCCGCTGCGCCTGGGCCAGCTCCCCGTTCCAGCGACGGCGCACCAGCACGGCAGCGGCGCTGAGGACGGCCAGCCATCCGGCCACCGCCAGCACGGCGACCAGCTGATGCTGCCAGTCGGTCACCCGGCGCCTCCGCTCAGGCGGCCTGCTGGTAGTTGCTCATCAGGCGCAGCTTCATGATCGCCTTGGCTTCCAGCTGGCGCACCCGCTCGCGGGAGACGTTGATCAGCCGACCGATCTCGGCCAGGGTCAGCGGCTCGGATCCTTCCAGCCCGAAACGCAGCCGGATGATCGTCTGCTCACGCTCGTTCAGCTGGGACAGCCAGGCACCGAGGTGTTCCTTCTGGATGTGGCGGTCCATGGAGTCGAAATGCTCGTTGCTGGCCGGATCGGCGATCAGCTCTCCCAGGGTGCTGCGGTCCTCCTCGCCCCGGGCATGGGCATCGAGCGAGGCACAGGGAGCACTCTGGGCCATCAGCTCCTCGAGTTCCTCCGGGCGCATGTCCATGGCATGGGACAGCTCCAGCCGGTTGGGCTGCCGGCCCAGCCGATGGGAGAGCTCCCGCGTGACGCGGCGCATCTTGGAGAGCTTTTCACTGATGTGGATCGGAAGCCGGATGGTGCGGGCGCTGTTGTCGATGGCCCGGGTCATCCCCTGGCGGATCCACCAGTAGGCATAGGTGGAGAACTTGTAGCCCATCGCCGGATCGAACTTGTCGACGGCGCGCTCCAGACCGATCGCCCCTTCCTGCACCAGGTCCAGCAATTCCAGGCCCTGGTTCTGATATTTCTTGGCCACACTCACGACCAGGCGGAGGTTGGCGGCCATCATGCGGTCGCGTGCCCTCTGGGCCATGCGTAACTGTCGCTTGTGCTTCGGGGTCAGCTCATCAACTGGTACGGACTGGAGGCGTTTTCCGGCCTGAACGTGATGGGCGAGCTCGATCTCTTCGGCCGGTGTGAGCAGTGGCACACGGCCGATGTTGCTGAGATACCAGCCGATGGAATCGGCACTCAGGCGGCCGGACGAACGGGGTCCTGTCGCACGTGTAGCCTGGCCTGTCGCAGTTAGAGATTGGGCCGACTTCTTGACGTCAACCAAGGTGACGCGAGAAGCGGATTGCGTAGGCGTCCCCACACCCTTGCCTCCGAATTTGGATTTGCGCGGAATGTAGCACTCCTGCCACCCTTGCAACGGTGTGAATTGGAAGACTTTCTGTATCGATGCATTAATGATGTTTTTGGTGTCAAATGATGCGGTTTTTATGCAGTGGAGCCGGCCGCTTTGCCGACTGGCTCACGCGCTGCCGTCAGGCCCCCCCGCCAGCGCTTCATCAGCGTCGCCTGGGTCAGGGTGGCGTCGCCCTCGACGGGGCGCTGGCTGAACTGCCCTTCGGGCCCCATGTGCCAGGCGCCGGCGTCATGGAGGTAGAGATCCAGCAGCTCCTCCAGGTGATGGCGCAGCACGGGGTCTTCCACCGGCGCCACGGCCTCGACCCGGCGGTCGAGGTTCCGGGTCATCCAGTCGGCGCTGCCGATGAAGACCTCCGGCTCACCGGCATTGCCGAACCAGAACACACGGGAGTGCTCGAGAAAGCGGCCGATCACGCTCACCACCTCGATGTGGTCGCTGATGCCGGCCATGCCCGGCCGCAGGCTGCACATGCCGCGCACCACCAGCTGAATCCTCACGCCCGCCTGTGAGGCCTCGTAGAGGAGAGCGATGATCGCCGGGTCGACCAGCGAATTCATCTTGGCGCGGATGTGACCCTCACGCCCGGCCCGGGCGTGGTCGATTTCCCGGCGAATCAGTTCTTCCATCCTGCTCCGCAGGCTGACCGGAGCAACCAGAAGGCGGCGGAAGCTCTGCTGCTTGGAGAACCCCGTCAGGTAATTGAACAGTTCCACCAGATCCGCCCCGAAATCGGGGTTGGCGGTCAACAGGCCCAGGTCGGTGTAGAGGCCGGAGGTACGGGCGTTGTAGTTACCGGTGCCGATGTGCACATAGCTGTTGAGCCTGTCCTTTTCCTTGCGCACCACCAGCAGGATCTTGGTGTGGGTCTTGAGACCGATCACGCCATACACCACGTGGACCCCGGAGCTTTCCAGTCGCTTGGCCCACTGGATGTTGTTGTCCTCGTCGAAGCGGGCCTTCAGCTCCACCAGGGCCATCACCTGTTTGCCATTCTCCGCGGCCCGGATCAGCGCGGACACCACCCCCGAATCCCTGGAGGTGCGGTAGAGGGTCATCTTGATGGCGAGCACCGAGGGATCGTCGGCGGCCTGGTTCAGGAACTCCTCCACGGAGGTGGTGAACAGGTCGTAGGGATGCTGCAGCAGCACATCCCCGCGGCGGATCACCGAGAAGATGCTCTCGAACTCCTCGGCCTTGATCGATCCGTCCTCCAGCAGGCTCTTCTGGGCACGGGCCAGGGCCGGGGCGGTGCGCCCCTTGTGGGGTTTCTCCTTCAGCTGCGGCAGGGGTACCGCCATCAGGCTCATCAGATCGTCGAGTCCGAGCGGACCATTGATCCGGTACACGTCCTGGGGCTCGACCGCGGTGCCCTCCATCAGCAGCTGCACCACCGACTCCGGCATCTCGTCGGCCACCTCCAGGCGCACGACTTCGCCGCCGCGGCGACGTTTGCGCAGCCCCTCCTCCAGGGCTTCCATCAGGTCGTCGGCCTCCAGGTCCCGCAATTCCAGGTCGGCGTCGCGGGTGACCCGGAAGAAGTAGTGCCCCTCCACGCTCATGCCGGGAAACAGCAGGGAGAGGTTGAAGGCCACCACCTGCTCCAGGGGGACGGCGGTGAACACCGGTGAAGGTTGTCGGTCGCTCAGGTCCGTGGGGATCTGCACGAAGCGCGGCAGGATTTTCTGCGGCACCTTGACGCGGGCGAACTCCTGCTGTCCCGTCTCCGGATCCCGCACCAGCGCGGCCACGTTGAGGCTCAGGTTGCTGATGAAGGGGAAGGGGTGGGAGGGGTCCACCGCCAGGGGGGTCAGCACCGGAAAGATGGCGCTGCAGAAATAGTCGTCCACCCAGGAGCGCTGGGCGTCATTGAGGTTGGCGTAGTCGATCAGCTGAAGGCCGTACTCCGCCAGGTGGCTCTTGAGGGAGTGGCGGTAGTGCTGCTGCTGCAGTTCCAGCAGGGGCCTGAGTTTCTGGCGGATTGCCTCGAGTTGTTCCTGGGGGGTGAGGCCGTCATCGCTGAGGCAGGTGACACCCGCTTCCAGCTGGGACTTGAGGGTCGCCACCCTCACCATGAAGAACTCATCGAGGTTGTTGCTGAAGATGGCGCTGAACTTGGCCTGCTCCAGCAGGGGGCGCCGCTCGTCGAGCGCCTGGGCCAGGACCCGGTAGTTGAAGTCGATCCAGCTGAGCTCCCGGTTGATGTAGAGCTCGGGCGGCACCGTGGGTGCGGGATTGGCTGTGACCATCTGGGCAACGTAGCAATCTCAGCGGGTCTTCCCCGGTGTCGTGCCCGCTTGACGGGGGGCATCGGGCAGCCCCCCGGCCACCAACAGCACCACCCCGCACATCAGACTGATGCCCAGCCAGAACGGGCTCCGGTGGCCGATGGTCTCGTAGGCCAGGCCGGCCAGGGGGGGGCCGATGAAGCCGGCCAGGCTCTGCAGACCCTGCAGGCTGCCCAGCGCGGCACCCTGGCCGGAGTCATCCAGCCGGCGGGAGACGAGCGACCGCAGGCAGGGGGTGACCAGGCCGGTGCCCAGGGCCAGGATCGCCAGGCCGCTGAACACCGACACGGTGGCGCTGCCGGGGTTGGCGCTGGCGATCAGCAGGCATCCGGCGATCACGAAGCCGAGGCCAGCCAGGCTGAGTCGCCACTCGCCGAACCGTTTGACCAGCGGACCGATCAGCCCACCCTGCACCACCGTGGCCACCACTCCGACAACGAGAAAGGCCGCGCCGGCCAGGCCGGGGCCCCAACCGAAGGCCTGCTTGAAATAGAGCACCAGCACGGCGGTGAAGCCGCTGAAGCCCAGAAAGAACAGAAAGAAGGCGCAGCACAGGCGCCGGATCCGCTCCTGGGCGAACACGCGGGCCAGTTGGCCGAAGGGGTGCAGATCCCGCTTGCGGGGCAGGGGACGGCGCGCCTCGATCGGATGGGTTTCCGGCAGCAGGGTGATCACCAGCACCAGGTTCAGGGCCGCGATGCCCACGGCGAGCAGCAGGGGCAGGGTCACACTGATCTGTCCGAGCAGGCCACCGAGGGCAGGGCCGAGGATGAAGCCCAGCCCGAAGGCCACGCCGATCAGGCCGAAGGCCTGGGCGCGCTTTTCCGGAGGTGAGATGTCCGCCAGGACGGCGCTCGCCGTCGCGGCGGTGCCGCCGCTCACCCCGTCGATCAGCCGCCCCGCGAAGAGCAGGGCCAGGGGAACGTTGCTGCCGGCGGCCCAGGGGATGGTTCGCCAGTCGGTGGCGATCGTCAGGGCGAACAGTCCCAGACCGAGCACGGAACCGGCCACGCATCCGGCGATGACCGGCTTGCGCCCATGGTGGTCGCTGAGGGCGCCGATCAGCGGTGTGAAGCTGAACTGGGCGAGGGCGTAGCTGCCTGCCAGCAGTCCCAGGGTGCGTCCGTCGTTGCTGAACCCCGCCAGCAGGAAGGGCAGCAGCGGAAAGATCAGCGACTCACCGAGGCGGTCGTTGAGCAGGGTCAGGAACGCGCACAGGAGGGTCGGTGCTCGTGAGCGCTGCAGGAAGGGCACGGCGACGTGCGGGATCTTCCTCACCCTCCCACGGCCGTTGTCCCTCGCTGCCCTTGGGCAACGGCCGAACCGCTGCTGCCCACGCCGGCTTGTGGCGGCCTTCGGGTGGGTGCAGGCTGACGGGAGTGTCCCGGCGTCCCGGTCCGCGCTCCGCCATGCCCTCCACCAGCCCGCCGTTCAGGATCCTGCTGATCAGCATCCACGGCCTGATCCGGGGGGCCAACCTGGAGCTGGGCCGGGATGCCGACACGGGCGGCCAGACCAAGTATGTGGTGGAGCTGGCCAAGGCCCTGGCGAGCTGCCCGAGGGTTGCCGGTGTCGAGCTGATCACCCGCCGGATCAGCGACCCCGCCGTGAGTGCGGACTATGCCCGTCCCGTGGAGTCTCTGGGGGAGAAGGCGCGCATCGTGCGGATCGAGGCCGGTCCTCCCGATTACCTCCGCAAGGAAGAGCTCTGGGATCACCTCGACAGTTTTGCGGACAATCTTCTGGCCTGGATGCAGCAGCAGCCCTGCTGGCCGGATGTGGTGCACACCCACTACGCCGACGCGGGCTATGTGGGCGTGAAGCTGGCCCACATGACCGGGCTGCCCCTGGTCCATACGGGCCACTCGCTCGGGCGTGACAAGGTTCGCCGCCTGATCGCTGCGGGACTGTCGCTGGATCAGATCGAGGAAAGCTACAAGATGTCTCGGCGGATTGATGCCGAAGAGGAGGTGATCACGGAGGCCTCGCTCGTGATCACAAGCACCCGCAATGAAATCGAAGACCAGTATGAACTCTACGACTGCTACAGCCCCGACAAGATGGTGATCATCCCACCGGGTACGGACCTGCAGCAGTTTCACGTTTCCGACGATCAGGAACAGGGCGATGGCACCATGTTTCGGGATAGTCTTGAGCTGTTTCTCAAAGATTCCGCCAAGCCGATGATTCTGGCCCTCTCAAGGCCAGACCTGCGCAAGAACATCGTTACGCTCTTGGAGGCTTATGGTGAATCAAAGCCGTTGCAGAAGCTCGCAAATCTTGTCATCGTTGCGGGCAACCGTGAAGACATCCGGGATCTGGATGAAGGCCCTCAGGCCGTCTTCACGGAGTTGCTCCTGGCCATCGATTCCTATGATCTTTATGGGTGTGTCGCCCTGCCCAAGCACCACACCTCCGAGGATGTGCCGCTCATCTACCGATTGGCAGCCAGATCCCGGGGCGTCTTCATCAATCCCGCTCTGACGGAACCATTCGGACTGACCCTGCTGGAAGCGGCAGCCAGCGGGCTTCCCCTGGTGGCCACCGAGAATGGCGGTCCTGTCGACATCATCGCCAACTGCCGCAATGGATTGCTGGTGGATCCCCTCAACAAGCAGGCGATGGCCCAGGCCCTGTTGTCTATCCTGGAGGACCGTGACCGCTGGACTGAATATTCGGAGAATGGCGTGAACTATGTTGCCCAGTACTATTCATGGCAGGCCCATGCCGATGCCTATCTCCGTCAGCTTGAGTTGCTTGTCCAACGCAAGACGCCGGCTTTGGGCACGTCCAGAATTCAGCGCAGCTCCGGCCGCCGTGGCAAGGCCATCTTCACAGCGATCGATAACACGCTGCTGGGCGATCGCGAAGGCCTGGATCTTCTCAGTCAGTTGATCCGCCAGCGCGGCAAGGATTGCCTGTTCGGGATCGCAACCGGCAGACGACTGGATTCGGTGCTGGCCATCATGCGTGAATATGATATTCCTGTGCCGGATATCCTGATCACAAGCCTCGGAACTGAAATTTACTATGCCCCCAACTGGCTCCCGGACCTGGCCTGGGCCAAGCACATCAACCACCTCTGGACCCCCCAGGTGCTGAGGGCCATTCTGAAGGAGCTTCCGGGGCTTCAGCCCCAGCCCAGAAAGGAACAGAGTCCATTCAAATATTCCTATCACTATGATGGCAATCTGGCGCCATCACTGGATCAGATTCGCGCCATGCTGAGGCACCAGGAACTTTCCGTGAATGCCACCCTGTCCTTTGGGCAGTTCCTCGACTTTGTCCCGGCGCGAGCCTCGAAGGGTCAGGCACTCCGGTTTGTCGCCCAGCGCTGGAATATCCCGCTGGAGAGGATTCTGGCCACCGGTGGTTCTGGAGGGGATGAGGATATGCTGCGCGGCAACACGCTGGGTGTGGTCGTGGCGAACCGACATCGGGAGGAGCTCTCCATCCTTGGAGATACGGAGCATGTCTATCTGGCTGAGCAATCCCATGCCAGAGGCATCCTTGAGGCGATCGAGCACTATGACTTCCTCAACCTCTAGCCACGTTGCCCTGGGTCCGAGCTGGGAGGGGAGAGGGCGCCATGGCTGATCCAGGCCTGGCCGCCGGGACGGCCCCAGCCCCGGAACGGCTGTTGCTCTGCACCGATCTCGACCGCACCCTGCTGCCCAATGGCCGCCAGCCGGAATCGCCTCAGGCGCGCCCCCTGTTCGCCCGGCTGGTGCAACGCCCGGAGGTGACGTTGGCCTACGTGAGTGGCCGCGATGCCGGCCTCGTGGCCGAGGCCATCCGCGATTACGCCTTGCCCACGCCGGACTGGGTGGTGGCCGATGTGGGCACCACCCTGCTCCAGGTTTCCCCCGAGGGCTGGATCTCCCATCGGGGCTGGCACCAGGCCATCGGCAGGGATTGGGGTGGGCGTACGGCCTCCGACATCCAGGATCTCCTCGCAGATCTGGATCGCCTCCACTTGCAGGAGCCGAGCAAGCAGAACACCTACAAGCTCAGCTTCTACACAGAACTCGGCTCCGACGTCTCCAGCCTCCAGGTGGAGATGCAAAGGCGATTGAATCGCCAGGGATTCCAAGCCAGCCTGATCTACAGCATTGATGAGCCAGCTCAGATTGGGTTGCTGGATGTTCTGCCGGCTTCGGCCACCAAGCTCCATGCCATCCAGTTCCTGATGCAGACCCTGAATTTTCCGATGTCCCAGACCCTGTTCGCCGGTGACAGCGGCAATGATCTGCCGGTCATGCAGAGTGAGCTGCCCTCAGTGCTGGTCGCCAATGCAGATCAGACTGTGATCGCCCAGCTGGACTGCAAGCCCGGCGAGCGCCATTCCGAGTGGAACCTCTATCTTGCCAGGGGGGGCTTCATGGGCATGAATGGCAATTACAGCGCGGGTATTCTCGAAGGATTCCTGCACTTCCATCCCCACCTGTCCACCTGGCTGGAGGCGTGCTGAGACGGGGCCGACCAGTGGCCACTCTGGCACAGCCTCCCGCTCCCCAGCAGTGGGTCCGGAGGCCAATCGACCATGATGGTCTGGGGAAAGGGTTGTAGCCCCTTCGTGCTCCATGGATTGCCGCCATGTATGAACAGGTCTCGCACTCTCTGCTGAACGCAATCCTTGACGATCTGAAGCCGGAAATTCGTCGCCAGGATCTCAGGCACTTCTACACGCGACTGGGCGCCAACTTCTACGCTATCCATTCCCTGTTTTACACCCTTTACGGGGATCGACCCGACTTCAAGCGTCAGATGCTTCGCCTGGTGGAGGCGATGGCCGAGGCCTATATCAACCGCAGGCCGGAGCTGGAAGCGCTGGATATTGCCCGTGAGAAAGATCACAACTGGTTTCTCTCTCAGCAATGGGTCGGCATGGCGCTGTACACGAACGGCTTTGCCAAGAACCTCAGAGATCTGGCTGACAAGACGGATTATTTTCAGGAACTGGGTGTCAACATGATTCATGTGATGCCGATCCTGAAGTGTCCGATCGGCAAGAGTGATGGCGGCTATGCGGTCAGCGACTTTCGGCAGATTGATGAGCGGGTAGGGGATCTCGCCGACCTGCAACATCTGGCGGCTGAGCTGCGGCGGCGGGACATCCTGTTGGTGCTCGACATCGTGATGAACCACACCTCGGACGAACATCACTGGGCCCGCCTGGCCAGCGAGGGTGATCCCGTCTATCAGGATTATTATTATATGTACGAAAGTCGTGACATTCCTGACCTATTTGAGCGCACAATGCCCGAGGTCTTCCCGGAGACTTCGCCTGGCAACTTCACCTGGAATGAGCAGGCCCAGAAATGGGTAATGACTGTCTTTCATGGCTATCAATGGGATTTGAACTACAGCAATCCTGAGGTGTTCATCGAGATGCTCGGTGTTGTGCTCTTCTGGGCTAACAATGGCGTCGATATCATGCGCCTGGATGCTGTTGCGTTTCTCTGGAAGGAGATCGGCACAGACTCTCAGAACCAGAGGAATGCCCACCTGCTGCTGCAGCTGATGAAGGATTGCTGCCAGGCAACCGCCCCTGGCGTGTTGTTCATCGCCGAGGCGATTGTAGCCCCTGTCGAGGTGATTAAGTACTTCGGCGAGGATGCCATCATCGCCAAGGAATGCGAGATTGCCTACAACGCCACCTTGATGTCGCTCCTCTGGGACGCTGTGGCGACGCAGAACGCCAGGCTGCTGTCACAAGGGTTGCAAAGTCTGCCCAATAAACTTGATCGGGCGACCTGGCTGAATTATCTCCGTTGTCATGATGACATCGGTTTCGGATTCGACGATGTGGATGTCCGTGCTGTCGGCTATGACCCTAAGGCGCACCGGCGCTTCCTGCTCGACTTCTTCTGCGGTCAGTTCGAGGACTCGCCGTCTCGCGGCCTGCCCTTCATGCAGAACGAGGCCACCGGCGATGCCCGCATCTGTGGATCGCTGGCTTCTCTGGCGGGCCTGGAAAAGGCCGTGGCGGAGGCTGATCCCAAGCAGATCGCGACGGCCATCAGCCGCATTCTCCTGCTGCACAGTGTGATTCTTTCCTTTGGAGGAATTCCTCTTCTCTACAACGGCGATGCCCTGGGCCTGCTGAATGACTATGGCTACCGGGAGGATCCCGCCAAGGCCTCCGACAACCGCTGGGTCCATCGGCCGAGCATCGATTGGCAGCATGCCGAGA
Organism: Aphanothece microscopica RSMan92; assembly: GCF_046613545.2. Classification (NCBI taxonomy): domain Bacteria; kingdom Bacillati; phylum Cyanobacteriota; class Cyanophyceae; order Chroococcales; family Aphanothecaceae; genus Aphanothece; species Aphanothece microscopica. The sequence continues at coordinate 39,345 of NZ_JBKKKY020000020.1, forward strand.
CGCGTCATCAGGCGGGCACCATGGAGCATCGTCTGTTTTCGTCGCTGCGGCGCATGATTGCCATCCGCAAGTCTTTGGTGGCCTTTGCCGATTTCAACAATCGGGAGTTGCTCGCCACTGGAAACGACCATCTGCTCTGCTTCCTGCGTGCCTACCCGGCCCGACCTTCGGAGCAGGTGCTGGTGGTTGCCAATTTTCATTCCACGCCGGAGCCCCTCAGTGCCGAGGCGCTGTGTCGTCGCGGGCTGGACCTGGCGGCTCCGCAGATCGACCTGTTCACCGGTCGCAGGCCCCTGCGACGGGAGGGCGACATCCTGCTGCAGAGCTATCAGTTCTACTGGCTCAAGCAGGTCTGATCCCCACAGGCCGATGACCTGCCTGAGTCAGTCCAGCCACGGCGGCGGATTTGCTCCCATGATGTCCAGCGCTCCCCAGCGCCGGCCCCGGCCCCGCAGCATGGATGGATCCCAGCTCAGTCACCTCAATGCCCGCGGGGAGGTGCGCATGGTGGAGGTGGGTGATCGCCCCCAGACCCTGCGCACGGCGGTGGCCGAGGGGGTGATCGGCCTGGGGCCGGCCTTGCTGAGGGCCGTGCTCGATGGCCGCACCCCCAAGGGGGATGTGCTGGCCGTGGCGCGGGTGGCCGCCATTCAGGCGGCCAAGCGCACCGCCGAACTCATTCCCCTCTGCCACCCGATCGCCCTCAGCGGCGTTGATGTGGCCATCACCCCCACCGAGGATGCGGCGGGCCTCAGGATCACCGTGACGGCCCGCACCACGGGCCCCACCGGCGTGGAGATGGAGGCGCTCACGGCTGTGCAGGTGGGTCTGCTCACCCTGTACGACATGGTCAAGTCGGCAGAGCCGGCCATGACGATCGGCCCGGTGCGGCTGCTGCGCAAGGAGGGGGGGCGCCATGGCCCCTGGACGCACCCTGAGGTCGCCGCGTCCGCGGCCCCGGCTTGAGCGCCATGGCCGAACCGTTTCCGCCGGAGGGCCTGCCTCTGGACCAGGCCCGGCGTCTGGTGCTCGATGGGCTGGTGCGCCGACCTGGCGTGGAGACGGTGGCGCTTGCCGCGGCGCTGGGTCGGGTGACGGCCGCTCCCGTGTCGGCCCCTGAGGCCATCCCGGGCTTCCGGGCCTCCGTCATGGATGGGTATGCCCTGGCGGGCCCGTCTCCCCCACCGCTGGGCAGCCGCTGGACCCTGGTGGGGCGGGCCGCTCCGGGAGCTCCCTGGGCGGGCCCTCTGGCGCCGGGGGAGGCCGTGCGCATCCTCACGGGGGCGCCGCTGCCGGCTGGGGCCGGCTGGGTGGTGCCCCAGGAGCTCGTCGGGCTGGAGGCCGACCAGGCCATCCGGGTGGAGAGGGCCGTGGGCACGAACCCCTGGATTCGAGCCGCCGATGAGGAAGCGGCTGCCGGCCAGGAGCTCCTGGCGGCTGGACAGCGGCTGGGGCCGGCCGATCTGGCACGGCTGGCCAGTTGCGGGGTGCCGGAGCTGGCGGTCGTCCCCCGTCCCCGGATCGGCCTGCTGATCAGCGGCGATGAGCTCACACCGGTGGGCGCGTCCCGGCGCCCCGGCGCGATCTGGGAGAGCAACGGCACCCTGTTGGAGGCCCTGCTCACCCGGCTCGGTCAGGCGGTGGCGATGAAGCGCGTGGTCCCCGACGATCCGGCGGCGCTCCGTCAGGCTCTCGAGCTCCTCGCGGAGCGGACGGATGTGGTGGTCAGCACGGGGGGGGTGTCCGTCGGGGACAGTGACTGGATCCGGCCCCTGCTCGAGGACCTGGGCAGCGTCGCCTTCTGGAAGCTCTTCCTCAAACCCGGTCGACCCTTCGCCTTCGGGACGTTGGCAGGCAAGCCTTTTTTCGGCCTGCCCGGCAATCCCGTCGCCGCGGCGATCACGGCCCTGCAGTTGCTCTGGCCTGCCCTGCAGCGGCTGGAGGGCGCGGAGCTGCAGCTGCTGCCGAGGCTGCGGGTGCGGCTGGCCACCGCGCTGTCGCGGGCCCCGGGCCGGCCGGAACTGGTGCGGGCCACGCTGGAGGTGGGACCCCAGGGAGAACTGCTGGCCAGGGTGGCGGGTCCCCAGGCCTCCTCGCGCCTTGGGTCCCTGCAGGCTGCCGACCTGCTGCTGGAGCTCCCGGCTGCCTGCGGATCCCTGGCGGCCGGAGCGGAACTCTGGGCCCAGCTGCTGCGCCTGCCCATCTTTTAGGCGATCACCTTCACCTGGACTGGCTCAGGAGGGGCGGGCGGCTCACAGCGCCGTGTTGCCCGCCAGCCAGCGGCTGTGGCCATCCAGGCCGTGCTCCCGCTTCCAGAACGGGGCGTCGTGCTTGAGCCGCTCCAGCAGGGCCTGGCAGCAGCGCTGGGCAGGACCGCGGCGGTCGGCGACCACGGCGACCAGCACGATGGCGTCTCCGGGCTCCACCAGGCCGACCCGGTGGTGCACCATCACGGCGATCACGCCGTGCTCCCCCATGAGCTCCCGCGCCTGGCTGTCGAGACACCGCTCGGTCATCCCCGGGTAGTGCTCCAGCTCCAGGCCCGTCAGGGGTTCCCCGTGGCCGCCGCGGCCGCGGGCCCGGCCCACGAAACTGGCCTCCGCCGCGGCCGGGCCACCGGATTGCCGCGCCAGCAGCTCATGCCAGCTCTGCAGCAGCGCCAGCGGTTCGAAACGCGCCGGGTGGAGGGCGATCAGCGGCTCCATGCTCAGCCGCCGCTGATCGGAGGGAGAAAGGCCAGCTCGTCGCCAGGGCGCAGGGGCTGATCGGCGGACGCGAAGCGCTGGTTGATGGCGATCCGGATTCCGGTGGCTCCGGGCTGGCAGGCCTCCAGGCCGAGCTCCGTCCAGATCCGGGCCGGGGTCGTCCCAGGCTCCAGCGGCAGGCGGATGAGGCGCTCCCCCCAGCCGGCCCGCTCCCGCAGCGAGGCGAAGAGCAGCACGCGCAGATCACCACCGCCGGGTCCCATCGGCTCGTTCGAACAGGCGACTCCTCCTAGACCAGGATGGTCGTTTGGAGCGGTTCCGGTGGGTCTCGCCATCGCCCTGCTGACGGTGTCCGACACCCGCACCCTGGCGGACGACCGTTCCGGAGCAGCCCTGCTGGCGCGCCTCGAGGCCGACGGCCATCGACTCGTCGCCCGGCAGCTGGTGCCGGACGACCGCTACCGGATCCGGGCCGTGGTGAGCGGCTGGATCGCCGATCCCGACGTTCAGGTGGTGCTGAGTTCCGGTGGCACGGGCCTCACCGGACGGGACGGCACACCGGAAGCTGTCGCCCCCCTCCTCGACAAGACCATCGACGGGTTCGGCGAGCTCTTCCGGGTGCTGTCGTTTGAGACGATCGGCACCAGTGCACTCCAGAGCCGTTGTCTCGCCGGGGTGGCGAACGGCACGGTGGTGTTCGTGCTGCCGGGTTCCCTCGATGCGGTGGAAACGGCCTGGGATCGGCTCATCCACGCCCAGCTGAGCGACGCCACCCGTCCCTGCAATCTGGTGCAGCTGCTGCCGCGTCTCCTGGAGGTCGCGGACTGAGGTGGGTTCGGGGTGTGAGCGGCTGTGCAACGTCCCGTCCGGGGATCTAGCTCGGAGGGACATTCTTGGACAGACTGCGGGTGCGGCAGTGGTCCAAGCTGCGGAGCCCACGATCCGACCTGCCAGCCCTTTTCACTCCGTGCCGCTCCTGCCTGCGCCATGACCAGCGATCCCACCGACCTCAAGGTCCAGAGACTCCGGGAGGTTGGCATCTTCTCCGCGACACCCGAGGATTTGCTGCGCCAGTTGGCCGATGCCCTCGCGGAGGTGGAGCTCGCCCCCGGCGAGCCGCTGTTCGCGAAGGACGATCTGGGCACCTGCATGTACGTGGTCGTCTCCGGCCTCGTCCGGGTTCATCTCC
>NZ_JBKKKY020000021.1:0-41223 GCF_046613545.2 Aphanothece microscopica RSMan92
CTCGCTGACGGCCCGCACCAGAAACTCCTCGGTGGACCCACCGAAGCGGGCCCGCAGGATTTCATCGCCGCTGGCGGCCAGCAGGGCATAGAAGCGGCTGGGCTCCGGGGTGATCTCCAGATGGAAATTCACCAGCTTCTGGAAGCCATGGCCCCGGGGTTTCAGGCAGAAGCGGTGGGGGCCCAGCAGCACGGGCTGGCTGTAGCCGTAGGTGAAGGCATGGATCAGACGGGCACGCATGCCGGATCCGCAGGGGTGGGTTCGAGAGCCGCGGCGACGAAATAGCGCTGCTCGATCAGGTTGTGGAGTCTGTTGAGGTCGCTCTGCAGTCCGTCAATGGCCTCATGCAGCCCCACGGCGAACAGGTCGTTGATGCGCGTGTAGCTCCAGCGGGCCAGGGTCAGACCGCTGAGGCACTCCAGTTCGTCCGGGGCCCCCGGCACCGAGCGCCCCTGCACGATCTTCAGGGTGTCCTGAATACGCTCGAGGCAATAACGCACGGAGCGGGGAAAGATCGGATCCAGCAGCAGGAAGCCGGCCACGGCCCGCGGTTCGATCGCCTGCTGGCGGGACTGGCGGAACATCTGGTAGGCGCCCGCGCTGCGCAGCAGCGAGATCCACTGCAGCTCGTCCAGGACACCGCCCACTTCGTCCGGGGAAGGCAGCAGCAGGAAGTACTTCACATCCAGGATCCGCGTCGTCTTGTCGGCCCGCTCCAGCAGCCGGCCCAGCCGGCTGAACTGCCAGGAGAGGTCGCGGCTGAGGGTGGAGTCGGTGATGCCGTAGAAGAGCTGGCAGGCCCGGCGGATGTCCCGGAGCTGTTCCTGCGGAGGCTGTTTCCAGAAGCCCTCGTTCTCCTGCAGGGTCCAGTAGATGTCGTTGAGCTGCTCCCACATCTCGGTGGTGATCACCTCGCGGATCTGGCGGGCGTTCTCGCGGGCGATGGCGATGCAGTTCACCACACTGTTGGGATTCTCCTCGGCACGAACCAGGAACTCGACCACGTCCTCAGGGCGCCCCTGGGGGTAGAGGGAATCGAACAGCTCGCGGTCGCCGCTGGCGTCGATCAGGGGAAGCCAGGGCTCGGCACTTCCCGGGGGGCAGTCCAGAGCCATCGCCTCGCTCACTTCCACGAAGCGCGAGATGTTCTCGGCCCGTTCCACGTAGCGGTTGATCCAGTAGAGGGAATCGGCGACGCGGCTCAGCATGGCGCTCCCTGCTGGGACGACTGGCTCTGCTGGGCCGTCCCTCCTCCCTGCTCACTGACGATCCAGGTGTCCTTGCAGCCGCCCCCCTGGGAGGAGTTCACCACCAGGGAACCCCGCCGCAGGGCCACCCGGGTCAGGCCGCCAGGGCTGACCCAGGCCCCCTTGCCCCGCAGCACGTAGGGGCGCAGATCCACGTGGCAGGGGAACAGTTCGCCTTCGCTCAGGGAGGGCACGGTGGACAGCTCCAGGGTGGGCTGGGCGATGTAGTTGCGGGGGTTGGCCTTGATCTTCTCGGCGAAGTCGCTGATCTCCTCCTGGCTGGCATGGGGGCCGATCAGCATGCCGTAGCCGCCGGCTTCGGCCACCGCCTTCACCACCAGCTCCCCGAGGTGCTCCAGCACGTAGGCCCGGTCCTCGGCCCTGGCGCAGAGATAGGTGGGGACGTTTTCGATGATCGGCTCTTCCCCCAGGTAGTAGCGAATCATCTCGGGCACATAGGCGTAGATCAGTTTGTCGTCGGCCACGCCGGTACCCGGGGCATTGGCGATCGCCACCCGACCGGCCCGGTAGGCCTGCATCAGACCCCGCACGCCCAGCATCGAGTCGCTGCGGAACACCGCAGGATCGAGGAAGTCATCGTCGATCCTGCGGTAGATCACATCCACAGGCTCCAGCCCGCCGGTGCTGCGCATCCAGACCCGATCGTCCTGGCAGACCAGATCCCGGCCCTCCACCAGCTGGATCCCCATCTGCTGGGCCAGGTAGCTGTGCTCGAAATAGGCGCTGTTGAACACCCCGGGGGTGAGCAGCACCACGGTTGGACGCTCCGTCCACGGAGCCAGTTCGCGCAGGGTCTGCAGCAGGTGCGAGGGGTAATCGTCGATCGGCTGCACCGTCCGCCCGGCGAACAGGCTCGGGAACATCCGCTTCATGACGCGGCGGTTCTCCAGGAAGTAGGCCACCCCCGAAGGACAGCGCAGGTTGTCCTCCAGCACGCGCCAGGTCCCCTGCCCGTCGCGGATCAGATCCAGGCCGGAGATGTGGCACCACTTGTTGAGTGGCGGCCTGAAGCCCTCCATCTGGGGGCGCCACCCCTGGGAGGTCTCCAGGTCTTCGCGGGGCAGGATGCCGTCGCGCAGGATCAGCTGGTCGCCGTAGATGTCGGCCAGGAACAGATCGATCGCCTCGAGCCGCTGCACCAGACCCCGCTCCAGGGTCTGCCATTCGCTGGCGCCGATCAGCCGGGGCAGGGGGTCGAACGGCAGGATGCGCTCCACGCCCCGGTTGCCGGAGCCGTTGAGGCGAAAGGTGGCCCCCAGGCGCTTGAGCAGCATCCCGGCGGCGGCATGGTTCCGGTTGAGCTCCTCCAACCCGAGTTGCCCCAGGGAGGACAGGAGGGGCCGCAGGGCGCTGCGGGGTTCGTCCGTCCCGCTGAAGTATTCGTCGTAGCCGCGCTGGGGCTTGTACTCCGTGAACATGCCGAGCCTTGAGCCGCCTCCGGATCATGGACACCGGAGGGGGACGCTGCTGGTATGAATTGTTACGGAAGCCCCAGAGCGGCAGTTTCCGAGCAGGAAGTTCAGAGCAGGAAATAGCGCTGGGCCATCGGCAGCACCTCGGCCGGCTCACAGGTGAGCAGCTCCCCGTCGGCGAAGACCTCGTAGGTCTGGGGGTCCACCTCCATCCGGGGCAGGGCGGCGTTGTTGCGCATCTGGGCCTTGCCGATGCCCCGGGTGTTCACCACCGGGACGCAGGCACGCTCCAGGCCGAGGCTGCGGGGGATGTCCGCCTCCAGGGCCGCCTGGCTCACGAAGGTGAGGCAGCTCGGGGCCAGGGCCCGGCCGAAGGCGCCGAACATCGGCCGGCCGTGCACCGGGCCGGGGGTGGGAATCGACGCGTTGGCGTCCCCCATCTGGGCCCAGACGATCGAGCCCCCCTTGAGCACCAGCTCGGGCTTCACGCCGAAGAAGCCGGGCTTCCAGAGCACCAGGTCGGCCAGCTTGCCCACCTCCACCGAACCCACCTGGCTGTCGAGCCCGTGGGCGATGGCCGGGTTGATCGTCACCTTGGCGATGTAGCGCTTCAGGCGGGTGTTGTCGTTGCGGGCGCTGTCCTCCGGCAGGGCGCCTCGCTGCACCTTCATCTTGTGGGCGGTCTGGAAGGTGCGGGTGATCACCTCGCCCACCCGGCCCATGGCCTGGGAGTCGCTGGCGATGATCGAGAAGGCGCCCAGGTCGTGGAGGATGTCCTCGGCGGCGATCGTCTCGCGGCGGATGCGCGATTCGGCGAAGGCCACGTCCTCCGGGATGCGCGGATCGAGGTGGTGGCACACCATCAGCATGTCGAGGTGCTCCTCGAGCGTGTTGCGGGTGTAGGGCCGGGTGGGGTTGGTGCTGCTGGGCAGCACGTGGGCCTCGCCGCAGATGCGGATGATGTCCGGCGCGTGGCCGCCGCCGGCCCCCTCGGTGTGGAAGGTGTGGATCGTGCGGCCGCCGATGGCGCGGATGGTGTCCTCCACGAAGCCGGCCTCGTTGAGGGTGTCGGTGTGGATGCACACCTGCACATCGAAGCGGTCGGCCACCGTGAGGCAGCAGTCGATCGCGGCCGGGGTGGTGCCCCAGTCTTCGTGGAGCTTGAGGCCGCAGGCCCCGGCGCGGATCTGCTCGTCGATCGCCTCGGGGGTGGAGGCGTTGCCCTTGCCGTAGAAGCCCAGGTTCACCGGCAGTCCTTCGGCGGCCTGGAGCATGCGGCCGATGTGGAAGGCGCCGGGGGTGCAGGTGGTGGCGTTGGTGCCGGTGGCCGGGCCGGTACCGCCCCCCAGCAGGGTGGTGACTCCGGAGGCGAGGGCCGTTTCGATCTGCTGCGGGCAGATGAAGTGGATGTGGGTGTCGATGGCGCCGGCGGTGACAATGTGCCCCTCGCCGGCGATCGCCTCGGTGCCGGGACCCACCACGATCGTCACGCCCGCCTGGGTGTCGGGGTTGCCCGCCTTGCCGATCGCCACGATCCGGCCGTCGCGCAGGCCGATGTCCGCCTTGACGATCCCCCACCAGTCGAGGATCAGGGCGTTGGTGATCACCGTGTCCACGGCCCCCTCGGCGCGGCTGGTCTGGGCCTGGCCCATGCCGTCGCGGATCACCTTGCCGCCACCGAACTTCACCTCGTCGCCGTAGACGGTGAAGTCCTGTTCCACCTCCAGGAGCAGTTCGGTGTCGGCCAGCCGCAGCCGGTCGCCGGTGGTGGGGCCGTAGGTCTCGGCGTAGGCGCGGCGGGAGATCCGGTAGGGCATCGCGGCTTCGGGACTGGCGAGGGGGTGGCGGCTAGGGAGGACCGGTCAGTCGAGGGGCGGGTCAGTCGAGCGGACCGTTGACCAGCCCGTTGAATCCGACGATGGTGCGCGTTCCGGCGAAGGGCACCAGCCGCACCTCACGGCGGTCACCGGGTTCGAAGCGGATGGCCGTGCCGGCGGGGATGTCGAGCCGCAGCCCGCGGGCGGCTTCCCGGTCGAACGCCAGGGCGCTGTTCGCTTCCTGAAAGTGGTAGTGGGAGCCCACCTGCACCGGCCGGTCGCCGGTGTTCGCCACCAGCACCGTGGTGACCGGTCGGCCGGCGTTCAGCTCCAGCTCGCCCGGTTCGGGAATCAGTTCGCCTGGGATGAGCGGGGCCATGGGCGGCAGCGGTCGCGGGGACAGGAAGCGGAGGTCAGCGGATCGGGTCGTGCAGGGTGACGAGCTTGGTGCCATCGGGGAAGACCGCCTCGATCTGCACCTCCGGCACCAGTTCCGGCACCCCCTCCATCACCTGGTCACGGCTCAGCCAGGTGGTGCCCTCGCCCATCAGGTCGGCGACCGTCTTGCCGTCCCGGGCGCCCTCGAGCACCAGAAAGCTGAGCCAGGCCACCGCTTCGGGATGGTTCAGCTTCAGACCGCGCTGCAGCCGCCGTTCGGCCAGCAGGGCGGCGGTCACGATCAGGAGCTTGTCCTTCTCCTGGGGAGTGAGGTGCATGGCTCTGGGATGGGGAGGCTGCAGGGGCCATCGCCTCTCCACTCTGGCAGTCATCGGCGTGGCGACCAGGTTCGGCCTGGACGTTCCCGCCGATGGGAGCGGGGCTCAGGGTTGCAGGATCCAGCCCATCGCCGGGTGTCAATGTGCACCAAGGCTTCCTGCTCAGGGTTCCGAGCGCCTCACGCTTCCCGGCAGCCGCTCTCACCGTGATCGCTTCTGATGACGACCTACTCCATTGAATTCGCCAAGCACATCCTGCTCCAGTTTGGTGTGATCCTGGCCGTGGGATCCAGTTGCGCCGTTCTTTCCAAGAAGCTGAAGATTCCCGATGTCGTCACATTCCTGGTTGTGGGAACGCTGCTGGGGCCCGGTGGCCTCGGCTGGATCGACATCAAGGCCGATTCCGCACTCAATCAATTGCTGTTGATCTTTGGATCCTGCTATCTCCTGTTTGACGGCGGCGTCTCGCTGCGATTCCGGGTGATCCAGGAGGTGTGGGTCACGATCGTCTCCCTGGCCACCGCCGGGGTGCTGATCACGGCCGTGATCACCGGTCTGGCCGCGCATTACTTCCTGGGCCTTCCCTTCCTTGTGGCTCTGCTGCTGGCCTCGGTGATCGCCTCCACGGATCCGGCCACCCTGATCCCCGTCTTCCGCCAGGTCAGGGTGAAGGACAGGGTCTCCCAGACCGTGATGTCCGAGTCGGCCTTCAACGACGCCACCGGAGCCATCCTCACCTTCTCGGTGCTTGGCGTCGCCATGGGCACGGGCCAGTTCTCGCTGCAGGCCGCAGCCCTGGAGCTGGGGCATCAGGCCCTGCTCGGGATGGTGGCGGGAGCTCTGCTGGGTTACCTGGCAAGCACGCTGATCGCCCACGAGCGCTATGGCTTTCTGCAGGAATACGCACCGCTGGTGTCGCTGATGGCCGTCATCGCGGCCTACCTCGGTGCCAGCGGTCTGCACGCCAGCGGCTTCATGGCGGTTTTCGTGTTCGGCTTCATGGTGGGGAACAAGGAGTTGTTCGGCTTCGAAATGAAGGAGGGCGAGCAGGAACGGATGGACGACTTCGTGGAAACGACCTCGTTGATCATGCGGATGTTCATCTTTTTCCTGCTGGGCAGCCAGGTGGACTTTGCCCTGATCAACCAGCACCTGATCGGCGGGATCGGCGTGGTGGCGGTGTTGATGCTGGTGGCCCGGCCCGTCACGGTCTTCCTGTGTGCCCTGCCGGATCGCCGCGCCCGGTGGTCGATCGAGGAGCTCCTGTTCATCTGCTGGACGCGGGAGACCGGGGTGATTCCGGGGGCCCTGGCGGGCCTGCTGCTCGGCGTCGGCGCCCCTGAGGCCAAGCTGATCTCCTCGGTGACCTTTCTGGCGATTCTGGTCACGATCCTGGCCCAGGCCACCACCACCCGCTGGCTGGCCGGCCGGCTTCGGCTGCTGGAGGCCGGCCCACCCCAGCACACCCTCGGGTGAGGCCCGCTGGGGCCCGCTGAGGCCCGCGGTCGCAGGCCCGCCCAACCTGCCTCACAGCAGCGGTTGCTCCTGGAAGGGCCACACCCGCGGCAGCTGGGGCGGCGGCAGGCCCCGCACCGCCCGGATCCGGGCCCAGATCCGGCTGAACCAGTAGCGCGCCGCCTGGCTGGAGGGGCCCCGGTAGCGGGCCACCAGGCCCTGCGAGAGGGTGCCGCAAGCCATCTCCCCGTCGAGGCCGTTCCGGTCCGCGCGGCAGCTCTCCACCAGGGTCGCCAGTGCGGTGGGTGTTAGGGAGTCTGGTGCCGCCCAGACCAGGGAGCCATGGACGGGCGACCCTGCCAGGCCGTGCTCCCCCTCGAGCGCGCGCCCCCCCAGTTCGATCCGGTCCACCAGAACCCAGTCGCTCCCCTCCGCCCGGTGGCGCCGGATTTCGAGAGCCGAGCGCCACCGGCCCGAACCCAGACCCTCCCCGGCGGCAGTGCGCCCCAGGCGTACCACCTCGCCCCCCAGGAAGGAAGCTTCCGGCGCGAGCTCCACCCGACAGTGTTGCTCGAACAGCCCATTGGCGTAGACGACGACCTCCTGGGGCAGCCACTCCAGGTCGGCCCCCTCCTCGAGGGTGAAATGCAGGTTCTGGCGGGCCCAGAGGCCTTCTGGCGCCTGCCTGAACCTCCCGATGGAGCCGTAGATCTTCTGGGCTGCCACGCTGGTGAGCAGTGCTCGGCTGCCAGGAGCGAGGGTGGTCGTGATGCTCAGCTGGTCGCCACCCACCAGGCCTCCGGCGGTGTGCAACAGCGGCAATTCGCAGCGCCCATCGGCTTGTGGAAAGGCCCGCTGCAGCTTCAGCGGAGCGCTGGCGGCCCCCTGGTGCACGGTCCTGGCCTGTCCCCCGTCATCCACTCCACGGAAGTTCAGCCGCACCTGGCCGTGCCATGGACGATTCCCTGTGATGCTGGAGATACCCACCTCAGCGCGTTCTGGCCATGATCCCCGCAGCCTCGTCAGGCGCGCCAGCCCCGGCCCCTCTGCTTCTCAACCAGAGGCTGGGGGACGGGGACGGACGGAAGCCTTCCCTGAGGTTGGCTCTCAGTGCCGATGAGCGCAGGCGGCTACGAGGTCTACGCCGCAGCGTCTGCGGACGTCCCTTGCTGTTGCAGCTCCCCCGCGGCGAGGCACTCCAGCCCGGTGAATTGCTGGCGGATGGTGGGCTGGAGCAAGTGGTACGGGTAGAAGCGGCACCGGAGCCTTTGCTGCGAGTTGAGGCTCCTTCGGGTCTAGCCCTGCTGCAGGCCTGCTACCACCTGGGCAACCGGCATGTGGCGATCGAGATCCAGGCAGGGGAACTCAGGTTGCTGGAGGATCCAGTTCTCGCCCATCTGCTCGAGCACCGGGGTCTCACGCTGACCCCGATTGTGGCGCCTTTCCTGCCGGAATTCGGGGCCTATGCCACCGGAGATCGTCATCCCCATGACCACTAGTCGGCTTCGCCTTTTCCAACTGGTCAGCCCTGCGCTCCCGGTTGGTGCCTTCAGTTATGCGGAGGGCCTGGAGGCGCTAGTTCAGGCCGGTCGCCTTCAGGATGCGAGCGCTGTGGCGAGCTGGATCGAAGCCGAGCTTCGCCGGGGCATGCTGGCCGTCGAGGCGGCCTGGTTACCGCAGCTGATGGTTGCCTCAGTGGCGGAGCTGTGCGAGCGCGACCGCTGGTTGCTGGCGATGCGGGAGGCTCCAGAGGTCCGTGCCCAGCAGCGGCAGATGGGCGCCTCGCTGCTGCGGCTGCTGGCGGATCTCGGCTTCGAGCCGCCGCGGCTCGACCTGGCCTGGCCCGTCGCCTTCGCCCTGGCCGGCCGAGCCCTGCAGCTGCCCGCGCTCGAGCTGGTGGAGGCCTATCTGTTCGGCTGGACCGCCAACCAGCTCAGTGCGGCGGTGCGCCTGGTGCCCCTGGGGTCCACCGAGGCCCAGCGCCTGCAGCTGTCCCTCGCGCCCCTGATCGCCGAACGGGCCGTGGAGCTGGCGGCGGCGGATCCGCGCGATCTCTGGAACGGGGGCGTGGGGGCCGGGATCGCCCAGCTGCGCCATGCTGAGCTCTACTCACGGTTGTTCAGGAGCTGAGCGGGGCGATGAGCAAGCTGCGCGTGGGAGTCGCGGGCCCGGTGGGCTCCGGCAAGACGGCCCTGGTGGAGGCCCTCTGCCGCCGGCTGCGCCATCGCCTCCAGCTCGCCGTGGTCACCAACGACATCTACACCCAGGAAGACGCCCAGTTCCTCACCCGCGCGGGGGTCCTGGAGCCCGAGCGCATCCGCGGGGTGGAGACGGGCGGTTGCCCCCACACCGCCATCCGCGAGGACTGTTCGATCAACCGGGCGGCGGTGCAGGAGCTGGAGCAGGCCTTCCCGGACCTCGATCTGGTGCTGGTGGAGAGCGGCGGCGACAACCTGGCGGCGAGCTTCAGCCCGGAACTCGTCGACCTCTGCATCTACGTGATCGATGTGGCGGCCGGCGACAAGATCCCCCGCAAGGGGGGGCCGGGCATCACCCGCTCCGACCTTCTGGTGATCAACAAGGTCGACCTGGCGCCGCTGGTGGGTGCCAGCCTGGGGGTGATGGAGGCCGACACCGAACGGATGCGCGGAGGCAGGCCTTGGTGCTTCACGAACATCCGCAGTGGCGCTGGCCTCGATGCCGTGGAGGATTTCCTGCTCAAGCAGTTGCCCCCTTCGCCTGTGGGCCACCCCTGACCGTTGGGCTGAACGGTCGCGATGGCTACAGGTCGAGGTATTCCCGCCCGATACGGTCAGCGATGCCATAGGACCGCGGCGGTCCAATCAAGCGCTTTTCCCGCAGAGATTTCTATGAACCCTTCCTTCATGCGCAAGCCCTCCTTGCGCCTGATTGGCGGTGCCACGGCCCTGGCCACTTCCTTCTCCCTCGTGGCCTGCGGGGGTGGAGAACAGGCTTCCGGAGATTTTGACGGTGAGGTGAAGGTCGGGATCCTCCATTCCCGCTCCGGCACCATGGCCATCTCCGAAAACACGGTGGCCGAAGCCGAGTTGATGGCCATCGATGAGATCAATGCCAAGGGTGGCATCACCATCGACGGCAAGAAGCTCAAGATCGTTCCGGTCGAAGAAGATGGCGCCTCCGACTGGCCTACCTTCGCCGAGAAGTCGAAGAAGCTGATCGATCAGGATCAGGTGGCCGTGGTGTTCGGCGGCTGGACCTCGGCCAGCCGCAAGGCCATGCTGCCGGTGTTCGAGGCCAAGGATCACTTCCTCTTCTACCCGATCCAGTACGAGGGTCAGGAGTGCTCCAAGAACATCTTCTACAGCGGTGCTGCCCCGAACCAGCAGGCCGAGCCTGCTGTGGAGTGGCTGCTCAACAACAAGGGCAAGGACTTCTTCCTGGTGGGCTCCGACTACGTGTACCCACGTACGGCCAACACCATCATGAAGGAGCAGCTCAAGGCCCAGGGCGGCAAGGTGGTGGGTGAGGACTACCTGCCCCTGGGGAACACCGAAGTCGCTCCGATCATCGCCAAGATCAAGCAGGCGCTGCCCAACGGTGGCGTGATCGTCAACACGCTGAACGGCGACAGCAACGTGGCCTTCTTCAAGCAGATGAAGGCCGCCGGCATCACCCCGGCCAACGGCTACTCGATCATGAGCTTCTCGATCGCCGAGGAGGAAGTCGCGGCGATCGGACCCGAGTACCTGGAGGGCACCTATGCGGCCTGGAACTTCTTCCAGTCGCTGGACACCCCCGAGTCCAAGAAGTTCACCGAGGCCTTCAAGGCCAAGTACGGCGACAACCGCGTCACCAATGACCCTGCGGAAGCCGCCTACATGATGGTCTACCTCTGGGCCAAGGCTGCCGAGAAGGCCAACAGCGTCGATGACAACAAGGTGCGGGAGGCCCTGATCGGCGTCAGCTTCGACGCCCCTGAAGGCAAGGTGACCGTTCAGCCCAACCACCACGTCGAGAAGCGCGTGCTGATCGGCGAGGTGCAGAAGGACGGCATGTTCAAGATCCTCGAGGACAAGGGCTTCGTGAAGCCCGTGGCCTGGAACCAGTTCGTGCCCGAGACCAAGGGCTACACCTGCGACTGGACCCGCACCGACGTGCCCGATCCGGGCAAGTTCAAGATGTGAGCCACATGTGAGTCACGGCGTCAGCCGTCCAGCCACACTCCCCGGCCATCCGGCCCCGGTGGGAGGCATCGGGGGGGGGCTCTCCCCCCCTTTTTTCTGATCAGCCATCCACTCGACGCCCTTGTGAGGGGCCCATGGATCTTCTTTACGAAACCCTGTTCAACGGACTGGCCATCGGCGCTGTGCTTGTCCTTGCCGCCCTCGGACTGGCCGTCGTGTTCGGCCTGATGGGGGTCATCAACATGGCCCACGGTGAGTTGATGATGCTCGGGGCCTACACCACGTTCGTGGTGCAGAACCTGTTCAAGAACGGGCCCCTCGAAGCCCTCTTTCCGGCCTACATCCTTCTGGCGATTCCCGCCGCTTTCCTGGTCAGCGGTCTGGCGGGGCTGCTGCTCGAGAAGACCGTGATCCGGCGCCTCTATGGGCGTCCGCTCGAGACGCTCCTGGCCACCTGGGGCGTCAGCCTGATCCTTCAGCAGTTCGTCCGCTCCGTGAGCAGCGCCTTTGCCATCGGCCTGGTGGCGGCCGTGCTGCTCGGCATCGTCTTCCCCCGGCTGACCCCGCCGGGATGGTGGCAACGCCGCTGGACCCCCCTGCTCGGCGTCGGCAGCTGGGTCGCGGCTGCCCTGGTGGGCATCGTGCTGGCCGCGCTGCTGGGGGGGGTGCGTGCCCTCGATCAGCCCTGGTTCAGCGCCCGCAACATCGACGTCACGGCGCCCCAGTGGCTGCGCGGGTCGATCGAGCTCGGTGCTCTGACCATGCCCACGGCCCGTCTGTTCATCATTGCCCTGACCGTGGTGGCCCTGGTTGCCGTCACCTGGTTCCTGCAGAAGAGCGTCTGGGGCATTCGGATCCGGGCGGTCACCCAGAACCGCCCGATGAGTGATTGCCTCGGGATCCCCACCGAAAAGGTGGATGCCCTCACCTTCCTGGTCGGCTCGGGCCTTGCCGGTGTTGCCGGTGTGGCGGTCACCCTGCTGGGTTCCGTGGGCCCGAACCTCGGGGGCAACTACATCGTCGATTGCTTCATGGTGGTGGTGCTCGGCGGTGTCGGCAAGCTGCTCGGCACCGTGGTGGCCGCACTGGGCATCGGCGTGTTGAGTTACGTGGTCGGCTCCGGTTCCCTGCTGCTGGTCTGGCCGGCCATGCCGGCCGGGATCAGCGAGACGGTGAGCTTCTTTGCCACCACCTCCATGGCCAAGGTTCTCGTGTTCGCCGTGATCGTGGTCTTTCTGCAGTTCCGGCCGGCGGGTCTGTTCCCGCAGAAGGGCCGCCTGGTGGAGGCCTGACCGATGCACCCCCTGCGTCGATGGCTTCCCTGGCTCCTGGTCGTGGCGGCCGCCCTTCTCCTTCCGGCCGTACTGCCTCCATTCCGGCTCAACCTGCTGGGCCGTTTTCTCTCCCTGGGCATCGTGGCCCTCGGCATTGATCTGATCTGGGGTTTCACCGGGATGCTCAGCCTGGGCCAGGGCATTTTCTTTGCCCTCGGGGGCTATGCCCTGGGGATGCACCTCCAGCTCACTTCCCTTCAGCCAGGACAGTTGCCGGAATTCTTCGGTCTTTATGGGGTGCAGGAGCTCCCGGCGTTCTGGCAACCCTTCCAGTCCCCGACCTTCACCTTCTTCTGCATCTGGGTGCTGCCGGCCCTGGTGGCCGGGGTGCTGGGCTATCTGGTGTTCCGCAACCGCATCAAAGGGGTCTACTTCTCGATCCTGACCCAGGCCGCGCTGCTGGTCTTCTTCAACTTCTTCAACGGCCAGCAGAAGCTGATCAACGGCACCAACGGTCTCAAGACCGACACGGCCCGGATCCTCGGCGAACTCGTCGGCAGCGATGCCATGCAGCGCAACCTGTTCTGGCTCACGGTCGTGCTGGTGGTCGCTGCCTGGCTGCTCTGCCGCTGGCTCACCCGCGGTCGCTTCGGCGATGCCCTGATCGCCATCCGGGATGACGAGCCCCGGCTGCGCTTCACGGGCTACAACCCCACCGCCTACAAGACCGTGGTCTTCGCCATCGCCGGTGCCATGGCCGGGGTCAGCGGTGCCCTCTACACCGTGCAGTCGGGCATCATTTCCCCCCAGTTCATGGCCGTTCCGTTCTCCATCGAGATGGTCATCTGGGTGGCGGTGGGTGGCCGCGGCACCCTGGTCGGCGCCGTGATCGGTGCCGTGCTGATCAACTACGCCAAGAGCCTGGTCTCCGAGCAGCTGCCGGAAACCTGGCTGTTCATCCAGGGGGGCCTCTTCCTTCTCGTCGTCACCGCGCTGCCCGATGGGCTGGTCGGCTGGTGGCGCCAGGGAGGTCCTCGCCACATCCAGGCCATGCTCGGCTGGCCTCCCCTGGCGCCCACCTACCCGAGTCTGGATCTCGATCCTGCCGTCCAGGCCGAGAAGCAGGACCTCCAGGGAGGTTCCCGATGACATCCACGCCACTGCTCGAGCTGCGCGGTGTGAGCGTCAGCTTCGATGGCTTCTGGGCGCTCAGCGATCTCAACCTCCGTCTTGCCCCGGGGGAACTCAGGGCCGTGATCGGCCCCAACGGTGCCGGCAAGACCACCTTCCTGGATGTCATCACCGGCAAGGTGCGACCCACCAAGGGAGACGTGTTCTTCCGCGGCCAGTCGCTCCTCGGCATCAGTGAGCACAAGATCGCCAGGCTCGGGATCGGTCGCAAGTTCCAGACGCCCCGCGTCTACCAGAACCTCACCCCCCGCCGCAATCTGGAGCTAGCCGTCAGCCGCCGTTCCTCCCCCTTCGATCTGCTGTTCGGCCGGCTCGATTCCAGCGCCCGGGACAGGGTGCAGCACCTGCTGGGGGTCGTGGGCCTCGAGCCCCACGCCAACCAGCGGGCCGGCGGTCTGTCCCATGGCCAGAAGCAGTGGCTGGAGATCGCCATGCTGGTGGCCCAGGATCCCCAGCTGCTCCTGGTGGATGAGCCGGTCGCGGGTCTGACGGATGAGGAGACCATGCTCACCTCCGAACTGCTCAAGCAGCTCTCCGGCGATCACACCGTGCTGGTGATCGAGCACGACATGGAGTTCATCCGCGACCTCAAGGCTCCTGTCACGGTGCTCCATGAAGGGCATGTGCTCTGCGAGGGCTCGATGGATCAGGTGCAGAGCGATCCGCGGGTGATCGAGGTCTATCTCGGCCGTGAGTCCGAGGGCGAATTCAACTGAACCGGAAGTCCATGACCGCCATCACCGTCCAGCCGACCTCCCCCCAGCCCGTCTCGGACAGGGTGCTGGAGGTTCAGGATCTGAACGTCTATTACGGCGAGAGCCACATCCTGCGCAATGTCGATCTGTCCGTGCGTCCCGGGCAGATGGTCTGCCTGATCGGCCGCAACGGGGTGGGCAAGTCCACCCTGCTCAAGACGGTGGTCGGGCTGCTCCGCCAGCGCAGTGGCCGGGTGGAACTGCTGGGCCGGGACCTCACCGGTCTGCCGCCCCACCGCAGGGCCCGCGGGGGCATCGCCTATGTGCCCCAGGGGCGCGAGATCATTCCCCAGCTCACCGTGAGGGAAAACCTCATGCTGGGCATGGAGGCGCTTCCGGGCGGCCTGGGCCAGCACCGCCACATCGATCCGGTGGTGTTCGAGCTCTTCCCCGTGCTGGAGAAGTTCCTGGCGCGACGTGGCGGCGACCTCTCGGGCGGGCAACAGCAGCAGCTGGCCATCGCCCGGGCCCTGCTCGGCAAGCCGAAGCTGCTGCTGCTGGACGAGCCCACCGAAGGCATCCAGCCCTCGGTCGTGCTCGACATCGAGCGGGCCGTCCGACGCATCATCGAGACCACCGGCATCAGTGTGCTCCTGGTGGAACAACATCTCCACTTCGTGCGCCAGGCGGACTGGTACTACGCCATGCAGAAGGGCGGTGTGGTGGCCAGCGGTCCCACCGCCGAACTCAGCAAGGAGGTGGTGGACCGCTTCCTCAGCGTCTGAGCAGCCGGCGCCAGAAGCTTTCGGCCCCCTCCAGCCGCGGCAGCGGCTGGTTGTCCAGCTGGCTGATCGGCCGGCAGCCCAGGCTGTTGAGCAGTACGGCGCCATCCCCGTGCAGGAGCTGGTCGGGCTGCACCACTCCCTCCGTGGCCAGTCCCAGGGCGAGGGCCCGGGCCCGCATCACCCCGGGCAGGCACCCGCTCGCCAGGGGCGGGGTGATCCAGTGGTGGCCCTGCCGCAGCATCAGGTTGGCCGCCGTGCCGCAGCAGAGCCCGCCAGCACTGCTGCTGAGCAGCGCGTCGTCGGCCCCTGCCGCGGCGGCCTGCCGACGGGCCTGGATGGCGGATGCATAGCTGAAGGTCTTGCAGCGGCTCAGCAGGCTGCCGGCCTGGCGCCGCTCCGTGGGACTCACGATCACCCGCACCGCGCTGAAGCTGGCCTCGAGGGCGGTGAGCTGCAGCCAGCACCGGTGCGCGCTGTGGCGGGGGATCGCCAGACCCCGTCCCCCCCCCGAAGCGGCGCTGCCCCGGCTCCAGTTCAGACGCAGGGCTCCCCGCCGGATCCCACTGCGCCGGATGGCCTCCGCGATGGTGTGCGCCAGGACCGGGGCCAGGGGCGGCGGCTCCATCCCCAGCAACCGGGCCCCGTCCGTCCAGCGCTCGAGGTGCTCCTCCAGCAGCCAGGGCTGACCTGCCTCCACCCAGACCGTCTCGAAGATCCCGTCGGCGAGCAGCAGGCCCCGGTCATCGAGGGGCAGCTGCAGCGCCCCCGGCTCCCCCCAGCGCCCGTGGGGGGCTGGGGAATCGATCCAGGCGATCGCTGCACTGCTCATGCCAGGGCGTCCAGCAGGGGATCCAGCTTCCAGCCCATCTCGTCGGCCTCGGCCTCGGGATCGGAGTCGGCCACGATGCCGCAGCCGGCATGGGCCCTGAACCTGGCTCCACGCACCAGCACGGATCGGATCAGGATGCTGCTGTCGAAGCTGCCATCGGGACCCAGGCGGAACAGGGAGCCGCAGTAGGGCCCGCGGGCCACTGGCTCCAGCGCACTGAGCCGGGAGCAGGCCCGGATCTTGGGGGCGCCGCTGATCGAGCCCCCAGGCCAGCAGGCCGTCACCAGATCCACGATTCCGGCGCCGGGGCGCAGCTGGCCCTCCACCACCGAGGTGAGATGGTGCACGCTCCTGTAGCTCTCCAGCCCCACCAGCTGGGGCACCCGGATCGAACCCGGCAGGCAGACACGGCCCAGGTCATTGCGGAGCAGATCGACCACCATCACGTTCTCGGCCCGGTCCTTCGGGCTGCTGACCAGTTCCGCGGCGGCGGCGGCATCCTCCCCGGGGTCGGCATGCCGGGGCCGCGTGCCCTTGATCGGGCGCGTTTCCACCCGGCCATCGGAGCTCAGGCGCAACAACCGCTCCGGGGAGGCCGAGAGCACCGCTTCGAGATCGGTTTCGCCGCTGGAGGGGGGGGCGCCGCCCGCCGGTGCGCGGATCGCCAGGCCTCCGAACGGGGCCGGACAGCGATGGCGCAGGCGGCCGTAGAGGGCGAGCAGCTCGGCGGCGCTGGCCGGTGCGGGAAGGGTCTGCTCACAGCAGGCGGTGAGGTTGGCCTGGAACAGGTCTCCGCAGCGGATCCAGTCCTGCACGCTGCGCACCTGGCCGGCGAAGTGCTGCCGGTCGGTGTGCCAGTGCCAGCCATCGCGCTCGAGGGCCGGCGCTGACGGCGGCAGCGGCGGGGAGGTGCCTGGCTGGCTGATCAGCTGGGTGAAGCGCTCCAGGCGCTCCGGGTCACGGCCCAGGAGTTGCAGGCGCTGCGCCCGGTGCTCGAAGACGAGCAGGGGATCGGGGCGCACGGCCCAGAGCACCGCCATGTCCGGGGGGCGCCAGTGCCGGGCGGGCTCCACCCAGGCAGCGGCCTCGTAGCCCAGCCAGCCCAGCCAGCTCTCGCCGCTGCGAGCGAGTTCGTCCAGCAGGGCCAGGGGGTCCGCCGCGCCGGGCTCCCCCGGCAGACCGCGGCAGCTCCGCTGCTCCACCGGCCCCACGGCCAGGTAGCTGAAGCTGGCGAGATCCGAGCCAGGCGGCGGGATGCCGGCGGGCTTCTCCTCCACCTGGCCGTCCAGCCAGACCAGTCCCTCGGCTCCGAGCGCACCGCTGAGGTGACACACCAGCGGCCAGGGGGGCTGCCAGGGCAGCTCCCGGCGCAGCAGGCGGGGACTCATCGACCGGCCAGGTCCGGCCGACCCGCCGCCCGCAGAGCCGCATCCCGGATGCGGCAGCTGTCGCAATGCCCGCAGGGGCGCGCTCCGCCGCTGTAGCAGCTCCAGGTCGTGGCGATCGGCACGCCGAGGCGCAGGGCCTCCTCCACGATCTGCGTCTTGCTCCAGTGCACCAGGGGCGCCCAGAGCCGGGCGCCGCGGCCTTCCCGGCCGGCCCGGGTCGCCAGGTCAGCCAGCTGCTGGAAGGCCTCCAGGTAGTCGGGACGGCAGTCCGGATAGCCGGAGTAATCGATCGCATTCACGCCGAGGACCAGCCGCGCCGCGCCGCGCGCCTCCGCCAGGCTGAGCCCCAGGGCGATGAACACGGTGTTGCGCCCCGGGACATAGGTGGGGGGAATGACGCCCTCCTCCACACCGGTCGTGGGCACGGCGATGGCCGCGTCGGTGAGGGCGGATCCCCCCCAGGCCGCCAGGTTCACCGCGAGGGTGTGGTGTTCGGGCAGCCGCAGGGCGCTGGCGATGGCGGCGGCGGCGTCCAGCTCGCGCCGGTGTCGCTGGCCGTAGTCGAAGGAGAGGCCGATCACCCGATAGCCCGCCTCGATCGCCAGGGCGGCCGCGGTGGCGGAATCGAGGCCACCGGAGAGCAGGGCGACGGCCGTTGGCGGGGAGCTGGGGGAGCTGACCATGGGCTCAGGCATGCAGGGGGCGCCGCTCAGCGGATCGCGAGCCACTTGTGGCACTGGAGGCTCAACCGCCAGTGCGGATGCCTGCGGACGTACTCCAGGGCCAGGCGCTCACCGGTCCTGCTGCCCCAGCCGGGCTGCAGGAGCAGGCGAGGGCTGGGGCCCCCGCTGCCGGCCTGGAGGGCCATGGCCTCGGCAAACGCGAGATCGTCCTCGTGGTGCACGATCACCTTGAGTTCATCGCACCGCTGCAGCAGCTCCGGGCGGGGCGGGCTGTGGCGCTTGGGGGAGAGGGTGATCCAGTCGAACTGGCCGCGGAGCGGATCCACCCCACTGGTCTCGAGGTGCAGGGGCAGTCCCTGAACGGCCAGCTGCCGGCACAGGGGCGCGAGGTCGTGGTGGAGCGGCTCGCCTCCGGTGATCACGACAAAGCCCGCCCCCATCCGACGCGCCTCCCCCACCTGGGCGCTCAGCTCCGCGAGCGGCAGCCTGGGGTGGGAGCGTTCCGGCCAGGAGTGCTTCGTGTCGCACCAGCTGCAGCCCACCGTGCAGCCCGCCAGGCGGATGAAGAACGCACTGCGGCCGGCATGGAACCCTTCACCCTGGAGTGAATGGAAGGTCTCCACCACGGGAAGGGCGGCGGGCGGGTGTGGGGTCGTGGACGCCGCCAAACCCTGATAACGAGCATTGCCAAACCCAATTCTAGGGAGCAGGCTTTCCATCAGCGCGGTCTGGCCTCGCCCCCTCCCTGCCCCCTGCAACGGTCCCCCTGACACGGCCCGTCGCGTCCTGGCAGCATGCTGGGTAGGCGCGGGTCAGCCGTTCAGGCCTTTCGGGTACGAGCCATGGAGTTGCCAGAGGGTCCGGATCTGCGGAAACTTGCCCGCTACGGGTTGCTGCGCCCCTACATCCGGCAGCTGGTGCTGGAGGAGGCGCTGGCCTCGGTGGAGCTGGAGTCCGACGAGCAGGAGGCGGCCTGGGCCCAGTTTCTGCAGGACAACGAGGTGGAGGGCAGCCAGGAGCTGAAGCAGCTCCAGGAGGGGCTGCTGCTCTCGGACGCCGACCTGGCCTATCAGGCGCTCTATCCCGTCAAGGTCTGGAAATTCAGTGTGGCGCGGTTTTCCGCGAAGGCCGAATCCCGCTTCCTGGCCAGCAAGCCCCAGCTCGACCAGGTGGTCTACAGCCTGCTGCGCACCCAGAACCCCCATCTGGCGCGGGAGTTGTTTCTGCAGATCAACGAGGGGGAGGCCAGCTTCGATGCCCTGGCCGCCGCCCACGCCGAGGGGCCCGAGCGGGCCACCCGCGGCATCGTCGGGCCCGTACCCCTGGCCCAGGCCCACCCCGAGCTGGTGCAACGGCTTCGAACCGCCCGACCCGGTGTCGTGCTGGAGCCCTTTCCGATCGCCGAATGGTGGCTCCTGGTGCGGCTGGAAAGCCTGATTCCTGCCACGTTTGACGAAGAGGTCTCCGACGCGATGATCCAGGAGATGTTGGATGAATGGCTCGAGCAGGAGGTCGACCACCGCATGGCGCAGCTTCGGCAGCACAGCCCGGTTGAGGTGGTGGCGGTTTCATGAGCTCCTTGCTCGACACGGCGGCCCTGCAGCAGCATCCCGCCTTTGCCGGACTGTCGGCGCAGGCCCGGCAGGCGTTGGAGCAGGCGGCCACCGTCCAGCCGTTCGCCCTCGGCGCCCCCCTGTGCGATGACAGCCTGATCCCCTCGAGGATCCTCCTGCTGCTCTCGGGTTCGGCCCGCCTGCTCGTGCGGGATCAGGACACCCTGCGCACCGCGGCGAAGCTGGGACCCGGCAGCTTCGTGGGGCTGGCCTCGCTGCTGCGGGCGGCCCCCTGCGAAGAGGTGAGCACGGCGTCCGCCGTGGAAGCCCTGGCCATTCCCGATGCGCTCATCCTCGAGCTGCTGGCGCAGGAACCCACCTTTGCCACCTGGTGCGGCTCCCACCTGTTCGACGCGGAACTGCTGGACCTGCTCGCCGGCCTGCTGGAACGCCATGCCCAGGGTGGAACCTCCCTGCTCGACCTGTGGCAGCAGGTGGCGCAGGGGGCCAGGCTCGTGCCGCCCGATGCGGCCGCGCTCCGCGATCTCCCCGCCGACCTGATCCTGTTGGCCGCCAGTGCGAACCTGGTGGCCCATCCCCTCGGCGCCCGGCTCGATCCGTCCGCCGGTGTCCCGGCGGCCAAGCCGCCCCTGCCGCCCCGGCTGCTGGCCCTGCCGGAGGCACCAGTGGCCCTGCTGGGCTCCCAGGGGCCCTCCACGGGCGCAGAGGCGGTTCAGGTCGATGGGGGCTCGGCCCTGGTGGCCAGCGGTGCCGGGTCGGCCCCCCTCGCCAGCCGCCTGGATCTGGGGCAGCGCGAGCGCTCGGAACTCCGCCTGCTGCGCGGCAACGGCCCGCTCGAGGAGACCCTCGCCTGTTTCCAGATGCTGGCGGCTCAGCTGAAGCTGCCCTTCCGCCGCGACTCCATCGAGAAGATCCTCCGCGACGTGCTGCGCCGCGGTCAGACCCCCGACCTGCAGCTCTGCGGCAACATCGCCGCGATGATGGGCCTTCACGTCAGCGGCGTGCGGGTGCCGGCGCGCCAGGGCACCCGCCTGCAGGTCCCCGCGCTGGTGCCCTGGAAGGGCGGGTTTGCCCTGGTGCGAGCCGCCGACGCCCAGGGTCTGGTGCTGGCCTCCCCGCGCGAAGGCTGGGTGACCCTGTCCCCCAGCGAGATCGAGGAGGCCTTCCCCAACGGCATCGAGCTGCTGTTGATGGAGCGCAGCAGCACCACCCCGGACCAGCGCTTCAGCTTCAACTGGTTCTGGCCTTCGTTGAAGCGCTACCGCGGTCTGCTGCTGCAGGTGCTGGTGGCCTCCTTCGTGGTCCAGCTGTTCAGCCTGGCCAACCCCCTGCTGATCCAGGTGATCATCGACAAGGTGATCGCCCAGCGCAGTCTCGACACCCTGCAGGTGCTGGGCATCGCCCTGGTGGTGGTGACCCTGATGGAGGGCCTGATCGGCGCGCTCCGCACCTTCCTGTTCACGGAGACGACCAACCGCATCGACCTGCGCCTCGGTGCCGAGGTGATCGACCATCTGCTCCGGCTGCCGCTCAGTTATTTCGATCGCAGACCCGTGGGTGAGCTGGGCACGCGGGTGGCCGAACTCGAGAACATCCGCGAGTTTCTCACCGGACAGGCGCTCACCACACTGCTGGATACAGCCTTTTCTGTGATCTACATTGCTGTGATGGTGATCTACAGCTGGTTGCTGTCCCTGATCGCCCTCTGTGTGCTGCCCATCCAGGTGGGACTCACCGTTCTCGGTGCACCCCTGTTCAGGCGTCAGTACCGTGATGCGGCCCACGAGAATGCACGCACCCAGAGTCATCTCGTTGAGGTTCTGACAGGAATCCAGACGGTCAAGGCCCAGAATGTCGAGATGATCAGCCGCTGGAAGTGGCAGGATCTCTATTCTCGCTACATCTCGCGCAGCTTCGAGAAGACCATCACCGGCACGGCTTTGGTGGAGACCTCTCAGGTTCTCCAGAAACTCTCTCAGCTGCTGGTGCTCTGGGTTGGTGCCAGTCTGGTGCTGAAGGGTGAGATGAGCCTGGGCCAGCTGATCGCCTTCCGCATCATTTCCGGCTACGTCACCCAGCCCCTGCTTCGACTTTCCTCGATCTGGCAGAACATTCAGGAGCTCAAGGTTTCTTTCGAGCGCCTGGCCGACGTCGTCGACACTCCGGAGGAGTCCAACGAGGCGGACAAGCAGAAGATTCCCCTGCCTCCCATTGTCGGCGACGTCGACTTCTGTGATGTCAGTTTCAGCTTTGAGCCTGACTCCCCCCTGGTGCTGCGGCATGTCGACCTGAGCATCCCGGCGGGAACCTTTGTGGGCGTGGTGGGCCAGAGTGGCAGCGGCAAGAGCACCTTGATGAAGTTGCTCACCCGTTTGTATTCCCCGAACCAGGGTCGAATCCTGATCGACCACTATGACATTGACAAGGTTGAGCTCTATTCGCTGCGCCGTCAGATCGGCATCGTCCCCCAGGAGCCCTTGCTCTTCTCAGGCTCAGTGGCCGAAAACATCGCCCTGACCGATCCAGATGCCACCAGCGACGCCATCGTGGAAGCGGCGCGTCTGGCCTGCGCCCACGACTTCATCATGGAGCTGCCCGGCGGTTATAGCGCCAATGTGGGGGAGCGGGGATCCGGCCTCTCCGGTGGTCAGAGGCAGCGCCTGGCGTTGGCTCGAACCCTGTTGTCACGGCCCAAACTTCTTGTGCTGGATGAGGCGACAAGTGCACTGGACTACGACACTGAACGACGTGTCTGCGATAATCTTCTGGAGAATCTGAGTCACTGCACGGTCTTCTTCATCACCCATCGTCTCTCCACGATTCGTCGTGCTGATCTCATTGTGATGCTTCAGGATGGTGCCGTCGTAGAGACTGGCAGCCACGATGAGTTGATTGAACGAAGGGAGCGCTATTTCGCCCTTTATCGTCAACAGGAGGCCCACTGATGGCTGACCAGCGTCGTGCATCCTCCCTGGTCAAAGCGGCCCAGAACGCCATCGAGCGGCGTGTCCAGACCGGCCACGAGGCGATGGTCCTGCAGCAGTCGCGCTTCCTGGCCAGGGCGATCACCTGGGCCCTGATCGGCACCACGGGGTTCGGCCTGGCCTGGTTGGCCCTGGCTAAGACGGATGAAGTGGTGATTGCCACCGGCAAGCTGCAGCCGATCGGGGATGTCAAGACCGTGCAGATGCCGGTCGGGGGTGTGCTCGATACCATGCTGGTCGAAGAGGGGCAGCAGGTGAAGAAGGGCCAGGTGCTGCTGCGCCTCGACAACGAGGCGACCGTCGATCGCCGGGAGAGTCTGACGGAATCGATTCAGTCGAAGCAGCACCAGCTGGAACTCAAGGAGCTGGAGTTGCAGCGCTATCTCAGCCTGAACGACACGGAACAGCGCTCGCTGGAGCGCAATCTGGCCCTGGAACAGCAAATCCTCGACCGGTTGGAGTCGCTGCAGAAGGTGGGTGCTGTGCCGGAACTGCAATACCTTCAGCAGCGCAACCAGACGCGCGAGGTTCAGGGCGAGCTTGAGAAAGTCAAGGTTGACCGCTTCCGTCAGCAGGCCATCCTGCAGCAGGCCGTTGCCGAAATCCGTGGTGAGCTCTCTGACCTGCGTAGCCGTTTGACCGAGTCCAAGGTGAACATCCGCTATCAGGACATTCGCTCTCCTGTGGATGGGATTGTCTTCGATCTGAAGCCCAAGGGACCCGGCTTCGTGGCCCAGGGCAGTGAGCCAGTCATGAAGATCGTTCCGCTCAAGGATCTCGAAGCCAAGGTTGAGATCGACAGTGCCGATATCGGTTTCGTGCGGGTGGGCAAGCCCGTGGATGTGAGCATCGACTCCTTCCCGGCTTCGGATTTCGGCGTCGTGCAGGGCACGCTGGTTTCCATCGGCTCGGATGCGCTCCCCCCTGAGGAGCAGAATCCGAAGTACCGCTTCCCCGCGGTGATCAAGCTGAACACCCAGCAGCTCAAGCTCAAGGACGGGCAGGGCCTGGACCTGCAGGTGGGGATGTCCCTCACGGCCAACATCAAACTGCGCAAGGTGAGCTATCTCCAGCTACTGCTGGGCGAGTTCAAGGACAAGACCGACTCCCTGAAGCGTCTCTGAGCTGCGGCCCCGTCTGAGCTGCTGTTCGCTGCGGTGTCGGTCGTTGCCTCCAGCACCTGGAGCTCCGATTCAGGTGCTGGAGCCTGATGTGGCCTCCACCATCTCGCGGGGGCTGGAGGGCAGGCGCTGCTGGGCCGCTTCCACCAGGCCGAGAAAGAGGGGATGGGGCTGGCCCGGCCGGGAGAGGAACTCCGGGTGGTACTGGCAGGCGGTGAAGAAGGGATGGTCCTTCAGTTCGATCAGCTCCACCAGCCGGCCATCCGGGGACGAGCCGCTGATGGCATAGCCCGATTCCAGAAACAGGTTCCGGTAGGCGTTGTTGAATTCGTAGCGGTGGCGGTGCCGTTCGTAGACCACCTCCTGGCCGTAGAGCCGGTGCCCCATCGTGCCGGGGGCCAGGCGGCAGGGGTAGACGCCCAGCCGCATGGTGCCCCCCAGGTCGACCACGTCCTGCTGTTCCGGCAGGAGGTGAATCACCGGATGGGGGGAGTCCGGATCGAGTTCGGCGCTGGTGGCGCCCTGCAGCCCTGCTTGGTTGCGGGCCCACTCGATCACGGCGCACTGCATGCCGAGGCACAGCCCCAGGAAGGGCACCCGCTGCTCCCGCGCCCAGCGAATCGCCGCCACCTTGCCATCGACGCCCCGGTTGCCGAAGCCCCCCGGCACCACCACCGCGTC
Organism: Aphanothece microscopica RSMan92; assembly: GCF_046613545.2. NCBI lineage: Bacteria > Bacillati > Cyanobacteriota > Cyanophyceae > Chroococcales > Aphanothecaceae > Aphanothece > Aphanothece microscopica. The sequence continues at coordinate 24,040 of NZ_JBKKKY020000021.1, forward strand.
CATGCCCTGGAGCAGGGCATCGGCGCCGAGGGTCTCGATCTGCTCGGCGCAGATCCAGCGCAGATCCAGGGAGGCATCCCGCTCGAGGCAGGCGTGGCGCAGGGCCTCCACCACCGACAGGTAGGCGTCATTGAGCTGCACGTACTTGCCCACCAGGGCGACCCGCACGGCGGGGCCGGGATGGCGCAGCTTGGTGACCAGCTCCTGCCAGCGGGCCATGTCGCTGCTGTGATCCTGCAGACGCAGCACGTCGAGCACCTCGCGGCACAGCCCCTCCTGTTCCATCGCCAGCGGAACGGCGTAGATGCTGTCGGCATCGAGGGCCTGGATCACCGCCCGGGTGGGTACGCCGCAGAATCCGCCGATCTTGCCCTTGAGGTCATCGGAGATCTCGCGATCACTGCGGCACACCAGCACATCGGGCTGGATGCCGATCGAGCGCAGCTCCTTCACCGAGTGCTGCGTGGGTTTGGTCTTCAGTTCGCCGGAGGTCCCGATGTAGGGCAGCAGCGTGACGTGGACATAGGCCAGATCGTGGCGTCCCACATCCCCGCGGAATTCACGGATGGCCTCCAGAAAGGGCAACGACTCGATGTCGCCGACGGTGCCGCCGATCTCGCCGATCACCACGTCAGCGCCGCTGTTGGCCGCCACCCGGTGAATGCGCTCACGGATCTCGCGGGTGATGTGGGGGATCACCTGCACGGTGCCGCCGTTGTAGTCGCCGCGGCGCTCCTTGTTGATCACCGCCTGGTAGATCGAGCCGGTGGTCACGCTGTTGAGCCGGGACATGGCGGTGTCGGTGAACCGCTCGTAGTGGCCCAGATCCAGATCGGTCTCGGCGCCGTCCTCGGTGACGAACACCTCACCGTGCTGGTACGGGCTCATGGTGCCCGGGTCAACGTTGAGGTAGGGGTCGAGCTTGAGAATGGAGACGCTGTAGCCCCGGCTCTTGAGCAGGCGTCCCAGGCTGGCGGCCACGATGCCCTTGCCGATGCTGGACACCACGCCACCGGTCACGAACACGAACTTGGGCACGTGTCCGGTGGTGGCGGTGTTCGCGGGCATGGCTCACCTGGCTGACCAGCCAATCTACCGACCCTCCCCAGGCAGCGGCTCAGCGCCCCAGCGGGGGTTCAGCCCTCCAGGAGGCTGCGCAGCATCCAGGCCGTCTTCTCATGGATCTGGAGGCGCTGGGTGAGCAGGTCGGCGGTGGGTTCGTCATTGGCCGCATCGGCGATGGCGAAGACACCCCGGATGGTGCGGGCCACGGCCTCATGGCCTTCCACCAGCTCCCTCACCATGGCCATGGCGGAGGGGATCCCATCGGTTTCGGGAATGGAGGAGAGGGTGCTGTAGGTCTGGGCTCCGAAGGGTGCGGGAAGGCCGAGGGCCCGGATGCGCTCCGCGATCTCATCGAGCGCAGTCCAGAGTTCGGTGTACTGCTCCATGAACATCAGGTGGAGCGTGTTGAACATCGGCCCGGTCACATTCCAGTGGAAGCCGTGGGTTTTGGCGTAGAGAACCGTGCTGTCGGCGAGGACGCGGCCGAGCCCTTCCGCGATCTGCTGGCGCTGGGATTCGGAGATGCCGATGTCGATGGGGGGGGCGGTGACGGCCATGGGTCTTATGCGGAATAACTCCGTTTTAGCTGGGGATGGGTCCGGCTGCGCGGCGCTGGGGCGTGGGGCGTAGGAGTTCGTTGTTGTTCGCGGCGAGGGGCCGGATCAGCGTTCGTCCAGGCTCCCCAGGTAGTCCAGCACCCTGCAGCGGTTCTGGGGCTGACGCAGCTTCAGGAGGGCGCGGGATTCGATCTGGCGGATCCGTTCCCGCGAGAGCTGCAGGTTCTCGCCGATCTCCGCCAGGGTGCGGGGCGTGTCGTCGTCGAGCCCGAACCGCTGCCGGATCACCGTGGCCTCCCGGCCGCTGAGCTGCTCCAGCAGTGCCTCGAGGTCGGCATGCAGCTGCTGCCGGGTGAGCTGTTGCTCGGGGGTGGCGTGGCTGTCCTCGAGCAGATCGCCCAGGGCTGTCTCGGTGCTGCCGCCGCTCACCCGTCCCTCCAGGGAGACCGGCCTGGGGATGTGCGTGAGGGTGCGCCGCAGGCGCTCCTCCTCCAGGCCCACCGCCGCCGCCAGCTCCGAGAGGCTGGGGGTTCGGCCGAGCCGGCCCGAGAGCTGGTGCTGGGCCAGCCGGACCCGGTTGATGGTTTCCGTGATGTGCACCGGCAGGCGAATGGTGCGGCTCTGGCTGGCCAGGCCCCGGGTGATCCCCTGGCGGATCCACCAGTAGGCGTAGGTGCTGAACCGGAAGCCCCGGCGCGGGTCGTAGCGTTCCACGGCGCGCTCGAGGCCGAGCGTGCCCTCCTGCACCAGATCCAGCAGGTCGAGACCGCGCCGCTGGTATTTCTTGGCCACGGCCACCACCAGCCGCAGGTTGGCCTGCAGCATCTTCTCCTTGGCGCGGCGGCCGCGGTGAAGGCTCAGCCGCAGTTCCGCCACGCTCAGGCCGCAGCGCTCGGCCCAGCCCGTCAGCTCCCCGTCCCCCTGCTGGAGCAGCAGCCGCTCCCGGGTCTGGACCAGCCGCGCCAGGGTGATCTCCTGCTCCTGGCTGAGCAGCTCAACGCGCCCGATTTCGCGCAGGTACAGCCGCACCGGGTCGTTGGTGGTCGAAGCGTGGGACAAGGGTGAAGGTCGGGGGTGGAGGTCGGGTCACTCCACCGATGGCAGCAGACCTTGCGCCGGGGCCCGATTCACGGCCTTTGCTTTGGTTTTGCGTCAGCGGGCTGTTGCACGGGCTCCGCTGCCGTGCCGGCTTACTCCTCGGCCACCCAGGTGCTGGCCACATGCAGCTCCTCCAGCTGCTGGTCCGCCACCCCGGCGGGGGCCTGGGTCATCAGGCAGCGGGCCTGCTGGGTTTTCGGGAAGGCGATCGTGTCGCGGATCGACTCCTCACCCGCCAGCAGCATCACGATCCGGTCCACGCCATAGGCCAGGCCGCCATGGGGCGGCGCGCCCATGTCGAGGGCCTCCATCAGGAAGCCGAACTGACGCTCGGCCTCCTCCAGCGGCAGGCCGATGGTCTGCAGCACCTGGCGCTGCAGGGCCGAATCGTGGATGCGCAGCGAGCCGCCGCCCAGCTCCAGGCCGTTGAGCACCAGGTCGTAGGCCTGGGCTCGGGCCGTGGGCAGGGTGGTGGCCCAGGCGCCGGGGTCATCGCCCAGGTCGTCCGGGTTGGGGGCGCAGAAGGGATGGTGCAGCGCCTCGAGCCGGTTCTCCCCCGCGTTGAACTCGAACATCGGGAAATCCACCACCCACAGGAAGTTCCAGCGGTCGTTCTCCCGGTCGGGTTTCACCATCCCCAGCTCTCGGGCCAGGAACTGGCGCACCCGGTCCAGCGCCTTGTTCACCGTGGCGGTGTCGCCGGCCCCGAACAGCAGCAGGGTGCCGGGCTCGGCGCCGGTGCGCTGCAGCAGTTCGGCCTTCTTCGCGTCCGTGAGGTTGTCCTTGATGGCGCCGATCGTGTCGATCTCGCCGCCGTCGCGCACGCGGATGAAGGCCAGGCCCCCGGCCCCCGCCGCCTGGGCTTCGCTGAACACATCGCCGCCGGGCTTGATCCGCACGTTGGAGAGGGCCTCGTTGCCGCCGGGCACGGCGATGCACTTCACCGAGCCGCCCGCGGCCACCGCCCCGCTGAACACCTTGAAGCCCATGTCCGCCACCAGGTCGCTCACGTTGGTGAGCTCCATGCCGTAGCGGGTGTCGGGCCGGTCGGTGCCATAGCGCTCCATGGCCTCGTGCCAGGTGAGGCGCGGGAAGGGGCGCGGCAGCTCGACGCCTTTCACCGTGTTCCAGATCGCGGCGATCAGGGCTTCGTTGAGCTCCAGGATCTGCTCCTGGTCCATGAAGCTCATCTCCATGTCCAGCTGGGTGAATTCCGGCTGGCGGTCGGCGCGCAGGTCCTCGTCGCGGAAGCAGCGGGCCACCTGGTAGTAGCGCTCGATGCCGCCCACCATCAGCAGCTGCTTGAACAGCTGGGGCGACTGGGGCAGGGCGAACCACTCGCCGCCGCACACCCGCGAGGGCACCAGGTAGTCGCGGGCGCCCTCGGGGGTGGAGCGGGTGAGCACCGGCGTTTCCACCTCGATGAAGCCCTGCTCCTCGAGGAAGCGGCGGGCCGCCTGGATCGTCTGGGCCCGCAGCCGCAGGTTGCCGTTCATGCGCTCGCGGCGCAGGTCGAGGTAGCGGTGGCGCAGCCGCAGCTCCTCGCGGGTGTTCTCCTCGTCGTGCACCGACACGGGGAAGGGCAGGTTGCCCTTCACGCTGTTCAGCACGGTGATGGCGCTGGCGAGCACCTCCACCGCCCCTGTGGCCAGCTTGGGGTTCAGCGATTCGGCGGGCCTGGCCCGCACCCGCCCCGCCACCTGGATCACGGTTTCATGGCGCAGGTGCTCGGCCACGGCGAAGGCGTCGGCCCCCAGGTCGGGATCCACGGTCACCTGCACCGTGCCGCTGCGGTCGCGCAGGTCGATGAAGATCACCCCGCCGTGGTCGCGGCGCCGGTCCACCCAGCCGCAGAGCTGCACCTCCTGGCCGGTCGTGTCCTGACGCAGGTCGCCGCACCCGTGGCTGCGCATGCTGAGAATCCCTGAGCAATGGGCGATTTTCCCACCCGGCCGGGCCTGCCCCGCGGCCCGGCGGCATCGCTCAGGGCGTCAGCCCCGCCGGTAGAACGGGCGCTTCACCACCACGGCGGGCTCCGCCTTCCCGCGGATCTCCACCGCCAGGTCGGTCCCGAGCCTGGCGGCGGCGGGAGGCACGTAGGCCAGGGCGATCGCCTCGCCCAGGGTGGGTGACCAGGTGCCGCTGGTCACCTCCCCCACCACCTGGCCCTGTTGCAGCACGGGGTAACCATGGCGGGCGATGGCGCGGCCCTGGAGCTTCAGGCCGACCAGGCGGCGCTGCACGCCCTCGGCGGTCTGCTGCTCCAGGCGGGCCCGGCCGACGAAGGCCTTGGGCATCTCCAGGTGCACGAGCCAGCCCAGGCCGGCCTCCAGGGGTGTGGTCTGGCTGTCCATCTCCTGGCCGTAGAGATGCATGGCCGCCTCCAGGCGCAGGGTGTCGCGGGCGCCGAGGCCGCAGGGGGTGACGCCCTCGGCCAGGAGCTGGTCCCACAGGGCGAGGCCCCCCTGGCGGGGAAGCAGCAGTTCGAAGCCGTCCTCGCCGGTGTATCCGGTGCGTCCCACGAAGGCCTGGCAGCCGGCCACGCTCAGCTGCCGGTGGCCGAAGCGCGGCAGATTCCCCAGCGCGGTGTCGCTCAGGGCTTCCAGACGGGCCTGGGCCTCGGGGCCCTGCAGGGCGAGCAGCACGCCGTCACCCTTGCGGTCGGTGATGGCGATGCCGAGGGGCTCGAGCTGGCTGCGGAGCCAGGCGGTGTCGCTGTCGGCGCAGGCGGCGTTGATGACCAGCACCAGTTCGTCGCAGGTCTGCCCGGCCTGATCGGCCTGGCGTCCGCGGTCGTAGACGATCAGGTCATCGCGGATGCCGCCCGCCTCGTTGAGCAGCACCGTGTAGCAGGCTTCGCCGGGACCGATCCGAAAGAGATCGGTGGGCACCAGCCCCTGCAGGGCGTCCTTGGCCCCATCGCCCCGCAGGGTCAGCACGCCCATGTGGGAGATGTCGAAGACCCCGCAGCGCTCGCGCACCGCCTGGTGCTCGGCTACCAGGCCGGAGAACTGCACCGGCATCTCCCAGCCGGCGAAGGGCACGAGCCGGCCACCCGCGGCCCGGATGGCGTCGTGGAGGGGAGTGCGCAGCAGATCCACGGCCAGAGGTTCGGGATCCCGAGGTTATGGCGGTGCCAGGACCGGCGGGGCCAGGTCGCTGTCTCGATCTGTTGCGGCCCCCTGCTGACCTGCGAAGAGAATCCGGAGATTCGGATTCCTCGACTGCACGCTGGGCTTGGTCCCCCTAGTTTGAGCGGCCTGGAGGTCGTGTGGATGGGTCATCGCCCGAGTTGCCGCAGTTGCCGCCATTGCTGCGCGCCCCAGGGTGAGCAGATGGGCTGGTGCATGATGCGGCGGCTTCCCATCCATCCCGAACTCGCTGCGGAGCTGTGGTGCCACCACTGGTCGGCCCGCTCACCCCGGTTGCCCCAGACCGTCGCCCAGGATCCGGGAACGGTGTGTGCCGTTCCCCAGACGACCCGCCAGCTCAGCCTCGAGGCGGTGCTGCCCCAGTTCTGAGCCCAGCCGCCGGGTGGGGCGCGCTGCGTCTTTGGGTATCTGCAACACAAAATCCTGGCACTCCGGGGATGTAAGACAGAAGTGACACCTGGTTGCCACAGGAGGTGACTGGACTTGATCGGAACCGCGACGCGCACCACGCCCATCGAGCTGATGTCGGCCCATGTGGACTGTGAGGTGGTGACCCTGCCCACCGGGGCCAAGGTGTACCGGCACGGAGCCCCCGCCGACTCGATCTACGCCGTCAGGCGGGGGATCGTCGAGCTGCTCGGAGCCACCCGGGAAACCCTGTGTTATCGGTCCGGGGAACTGTTCAGCTACCAGGACATCGTCTGGGGTGACGGCACCCACCACAGCGATGCCCTGGCCCGCACGCCGGTGGAAATTCTGCGGCTCGATCGTCTCCGCTTCCTCAACCTGCTCCACAACCACCCGACCCTGGCCGTGCAGCTGATCAGTCAGCAGCATGTCCGCCTGCGGGAACAGCGCACCAGCGGCACCTGCTGCTACTGAGTTCGGAGCCTCAGCGGCCCAGCAGTCTCAGCGGCCCAGCAGCAGCAGGAGGCTGCGCGTCACCTTGGCGGCCAGCACGCTGCTCACGCCGGTGGGGTCGAGCTGGGGGGCCAGTTCCACCACATCCGCCGCGACCAGGTCGTGGTGGCGCAGCTCATTCACCAGGGCCGCGAAGTCCGGCCAGTGGAAGCCACCGGGCTCGGGGGTGCCGGTGCCGGCCATCACCGCCGGATCGAACCAGTCGAGATCCACGGTGAGATAGATGGGCCGGCCCCGCAGCGGCCCCAGGGCCTCCGCCATGCGCTCGATCGCCACCAGCCGTCCGCTCTGGCGCAGCTCGCTGAACTCCTCCCGGGTGCCGCTGCGGATCGCGATCTGCAGCAGCTGCTGGCTCGGCAGCACCTCCAGGCACCGCCGCATGGCGCAGGCATGGCTGTGGTGGGCACCGAGCCAGCTCGAGCGCAGATCGGCATGGGCGTCCAGCTGCACCAGCACCAGCTCGGGGTGGCGCTGGGCCACCGCCGCCACGGCGCCGGAGCTGATCGAGTGCTCGCCGCCGAGCATCAGCGGCCGCAGCCCCTGCGCCAGCACGCGCGCGGTCGCCTGGCGCACGGCCTCCACCACGGGTTCGGGGTCGCCGAAGGGAATGGCCAGGGCGCCCAGATCCGCGAAGGCCAGATCCTCCAGGTCCCGATCCAGCTGGGGGCAGTAGGTCTCCAGGCCGCTGCTCACCTCCCGGATCGCTGCCGGTCCGAAGCGGGTGCCGGGACGGAAGGAGGTGGTGCCGTCGTAGGGCACGCCGAACAGGGCCACCCGGCAGCCGCCGGGATCGCGGCGGCTGGCCATGTAGATGGCTCCGTCGGTGTCGAAGAGCTCGGCCATGCTGGGATTCATGGTCGGCTTCATCGGTTGAGGTCGCGCTCGATCGCGGCGGGCACGGCCTCGAAGGCCCCCCGCTGCCAGCGGGGACTCCAGATCTCACAACCGTCGGCGACGACAGCGGCACGCACGGAATCGGGCTCGAGGTAGCGGCGGCCGTCCGGGGCGGCGAAGGTCCAGCTCCACCAGCCGCTGGGGTACATGGGCACCCAGCCGTACATCGGGTCGGCGTGGCCGAACACCTCCCGCAGCAGCCGCACCATGGCCAGATGCACCTCCCGGAAGGCCTCGGGGGATTCGCTCTGGGTGGCGAACACGCCACCGGGTCGCAGCAGGCGGCGGCAGTGCTCGAAGAAGGCCCGGTTGAACAGCCCCTCGGCCGGTCCGGCCGGATCGGAGCCGTCCACGATCACCACGTCATAGCTGGCATCCGGAGCGTTGGCGGCCCAGGCGATCCCATCGCCCACCGTCAGGTGGAAGCGAGGGTCGCTCCAGCAGCCGCCACCGATCGTGGGCAGGTGCTGCTGGCTCCACTCCACGACCAGACCATCGATCTCCACCATGTCCAGATGGCGCACCCCGGGGTGGCGCAGGCATTCCCGCGCCGTCCCCCCGTCGCCCCCGCCGATCACCAGCACCCGCTCGACCGCCGCGGCACTGCAGAGGGCCGGATGCACCAGGCATTCGTGGTAGTGCCGTTCCTGCCGCTCGGCCGTCATCCAGCAGCCATCGAGCAGCAGGCCCTTGCCGTAGCGCTCGCTCTCGATGATGGTCACCGTCTGGAACGGCGAGGCCTGTTCGGCGATCACCCGGCCGGCCAGGCCGTAGCGCACGCCCTCGAAGACCTCGTCGATCCAGCCTGGGGGGTTGGCCATGGCCCGGGGGAGATGGTCGAACGCTGTCTCCGTACGGTTGCACAGTCCGGGTCCGGCCCCTGCGGTTCCGTTCCGTCCATGGCAGGCTCAGGGCATGGCCTCCGACCAGCCCAGCGGCGATCTGCGCATTACAGCGGCGGTGCGGATCCCGGCCGCGGAACTGCGCTGGCGCTTCTCGCGCGCTTCAGGCCCGGGGGGACAGAACGTCAACACCACCGACTCCCGCGTCGACCTGATGTTTGACCTGGCCGCTTCGGCGGCACTGCCGGAGGCCCTCAGGGCCCGGGCGCTGGAACGGCTGGCGCCGCGCCTGGTGGAGGGAGCCGTGGTGATCACCGCCCGCGAGCATCGCTCCCAGTGGCAGAACCGGGTGGCGGCCCAGCGGCGGCTGGTGGCCCTGCTGCAGCAGGCCCTGCAACCGCCACCGCCGCCCCGACGCCGCACCCGTCCGACCCGCGGATCGGTGGAGCGCCGGCTGGACTCGAAGCGGCAGCGCAGCGCCCTCAAGAGCCGGCGAAGCTCCCGGGTGCCGGTCCCGGAGGGCTGAGCCTGGCGGGCCCTCCCCTAGGCGGTGGGATCAGCCCCGGGCTGTTCAGCCTGGGCCTCGGCCCGGATCGCGGCCTTGGCCTGCTGCCAGTGCTGCTCCAGCTCGCGGATGCTCCGGCCCTGGAGATCGCCCCCCAGGGCGGCCTCGACGCGCGAGAAGCGTTCCAGGAACCGCCGGTTCGTGCCGGCGAGGCCCTCCTCCGGATCGAGGCCGCACCAGCGGGCCACGTTCACCAGGGTGAAGAGCACATCGCCGAGTTCCTCCTGGGCGTGAACCCTGTCGCCGCTGGCCACGGCCTCCTTGAGCTCCTCGAGCTCCTCGTGCACCTTCTCCCACACCCCCGCCATGGCCTCCCACTCGAAGCCGGCCGCGGCGGCCTTGCGGGAGATGGTCATGGCCCCGGCCAGGGCGGGCTGACCGCGCACCTTGCCGGCCAGCCGGTCGCTGAGGGGGGACGGGAGCGGGTCGGCCGCGGCGCTCCCCTGACGCTCGGCGGCCTCCTGGGCCTTGATCGCCTCCCAGCTGGCCTTCACCGCCGCACTGTCGGTGGCCTCGGCACCGGCGAACACATGGGGATGGCGCCGCACCAGCTTGGCGCCGAGGCCTTCGGCGATGCCCTTGAGATCAAAGCGGCGCTCCTCGGCCGCGATCTGGGCATGCAGCACCACCTGGAGCAGCAGGTCGCCGAGCTCTTCGGCGAGGTGGCGGTCGTCGCCGCGGCGGATGGCATCGGCCACCTCGTGGGCCTCCTCCAGCACGTAGGGCACCAGGGAGGCGTGGGTCTGCTCCAGATCCCAGGGGCAGCCGCCCTCGGGATCCCGCAGGCGGGCCACCACGGCGATCAGGTCCGCCAGGGCGGCCAGGGTGGGGTCGGAGACCATGGGCGCGGGTTCAGGGCTGGGCAGGTTCAGGGCTGGGCATCAGCGGCGGCGCCGCGATCGGGGCCAGCGCGGCATCGGGTCGCCATCCTGGATCAGGTGGAGCCAGCTGCTGGCCTCCACGCCCACCAGGGCGCTGACGATCGGTCCGCGCTGGTGCTGCCAGAGGTTCCCGGCCCAGCCGATCCACACGGAAGGCGCCGGGGTACCGAGGGGGGTGAGGGCCGCCGAGCCGGCCAGCACGAGGACGGCGAGATAGGCCAGGCGCACCGCCGTGCCCAGCAGTGGACTGTGGGAGAACAGCGAGCGGTGGGGGAGGACCTTGCGGTACGGCCACCACAGCCAGCCCAGGGGGCCCCAGCGACGGGTCGCGTTGGAGCGGGTGTCGAGGTCGGGCGAGAGCCAGAGCCCGCCCAGCAGGAATCCCGCTCCGGCGCACAGCACCCCCACCGGACCGAGGGCCGGTCCCCACAGCAGCCCGAAGGGCAGGGCGAGCAGGCCGGTGGCCCGGTCGTGGTGGCGGCCGCTGGCCATCAGCCGCTCCTGCCCAGGCTCCGGGCGGCCGGCGGGGGCAGCCGCCGGCATGGCGAGCCGCTGCCGTCGCCCTCCCGCCAGCGGCGGTTGATCCAGTAGTACTGGTCGGCATAGGCCTGGATCCAGGCTTCGTGCCAGCGCGCCACCGCCCCCGCCTGCTCCGCGAGGCCGTGGGGACCACTCCCGGGCCGGATGGGTTCGCCGCAGATCAGCCGGAAGGTGCCGTCGTCCTCGCGGACATGGGCCACCGGGAAGAGGGGGGCGCCGGTCTTCTGGGACAGGGCCACCGGGCCAGTGGCGAACTTGGTGCTGAGCCCCAGAAAGTCGACCACCAGGTCGCTGCGGTGGCTGTAGAGATCGGTCATCACCACCAGGCCGCAGCCGTCACGCAGGCTCTGCAGGATGCCGCGGGCATCGAACTGGGAGATCCAGCGGCAGTGGTTGTCGGCGCTGCGGGCGGCGTTCAGCAGCTCGTCGGCGCGGGGGTTGTGGGCCGGCCGGTAGATCACCGCCAGGTTGTCGAGGCGCTGGCTCAGCCAGCGCAGGCCCAGGTCCCAGCAGCCCAGGTGCAACGAGCCGATGATCACGCCCTGGCCCTGGCGCTGGCAGGCCAGCAGCTCGGCCAGGCCGGCACCCTCGGCCGTGATCCGGGCATCGGCGACCGGCTGGATGATCGATTCCAGGCAGGAGAGGAAGAAGCTCTCCAGCGACAGGCGGGCCAGAAGTTGCCTTTGCTGATCGCTGAGCTGGTCGCCGTACACCCGCTCGAGGTTCGTGGTGGCCGTGCTCAGGCGTCTGGCAAGGGCAGGCCGGGCCAGCCCGATGGCCAGATGGATGCCCCGCCGCATCGTGGCGTGGCGGCGACCGCGCAGCAGGGCCAGCAGCAGCCGCACCCCCAGGGCCTCGATGCGCCAGCGCAGCCGCTGCCACGCCGACGGGGGACGCCGTCGGCGACGCCTTCGTACCTGCGGTAGCGTCGTGCCCACGCGCGATTAGCTCAGCGGTAGAGCGCCTGCCTTACAAGCAGGATGTCGCTGGTTCGAACCCGGCATCGCGCATGGGCAAGGGTCGTGCTGAGGCAGGGATCCGGGGTGGAGGGCCATCAGGCGGCTGCACGGGTTGGGCTGGAGTATCCGCGAGACCACGGCTGCGGTTCAACCCAGGTAGGGATCCAGGAATCGGAGCGGCTCGCGCATCGTGGCCGAGAACCCCAGCAGTCCACGATCCCTGTGGACATAGAGCAGCGAGTCGTCAGCGTCGAGCAGGAAGGTGCCTCCCCGCTGGGTGAGGAAGTCGTCGCGGGGGACGTAGGTGCCCCAGTGCCCGAGCACTTCGCCCATGTTGCGCAGCCGGATGGTGGCCAGCTCGAACGGCCGCAGAAACCCCCTCCCTCCCGCGAGGGCGAACAGCGATCCCTGCAGCGGCGGCAACGGCGGGGCATGGATCACCGCCTCCTCGGCGATGCGCTGCGGCGCCTGTCGATCACCGGTGTAGCCGCGCAGCACCTCCGGGAGCGTGCCGGGCGAGCCCAGGCCCGCGCACATCAGCAGCAGGTTGCCCCACGCTCCGATCGGCAGCTGCAGCCCCGCATAGAGCCCAAGGGAGCGATGCAGGGCCGCATCCGGCACCGCCTGCAGCCGCTCCAGCGGCAGCGCGGTGAAGGCGCAGAAGCGCTGCCGGCCCGCCTCTGCCCCGATGCCGAAGGCCAGCAGGTTGATCCCGGCCGCCTCGAGCCGGGGCAGCCAGGCCGCCAGGGCCTGGGCGTACTCCAGGCTGTCGAAATCCCCCAGCTGCCCCCACACCACCACCAGGCGGCGCCGGCCCGTGCCCATGCCCTCGTGGCTGCCCAGCACCTCCAGCAGGGCTGGAGGTGCTGCGGCCGGAGGCTGGCCGATGCCGGGCGCGGGGGGCATCTACGTGGGAGCAGGACCGGGAGCCTCCAGCATGGCCGGGACCCGGCAACACGCCGTTGCACTCTGTTACAGTCTCCTTAACAAAACGCAACGCTCATGACGGACTCCACCAGCCGCTTCGGCTTCAGTTCCTTCGCCGAGACCTGGAATGGCCGCCTGGCCATGCTCGGCTTCGTGATCGGCCTGGCCACCGAGCTGCTCACAGGCCAGAGCATCCTGTCCCAGCTCGGCCTGGGTTGAGCGACATGACCACCGATTTCACCGCGGCCCTCGCCGCTCTCTTCGTCCTCACGGTGGTGCTCACCGCCATGGTGGCCTTCGTGCTCTCCCGCCCCAGCGACCTTTCGCCCAGCTCCCGATGATCGCCGCTCTCGCTCTCGTGCTGATCGTGGCCTGGATGGCCGGCGCCCTGCTCCAGCCCGACCTCGCCAGCTGATCTCCCCCTCCGTCCCCTCCATCCACCTGCGTCATGGCCAACACCCCGGCAGACGACAGGTGGGTTCAGGGCGCTGCCACGAATGCTTCTGAGCCCCTGTCCCTGGGCTGAACCCAGGGCGGTTTCACTCAGGCGACGGTGTTCAACGCCTGCTGCAGCGCCTCGGAGCGGCTGAGGCTGGCGTTCTCCGGCGGCAGCTTGGCGAACAGGCCGAGCTTCTCGAGCCGTTGGCGCGTGGTGCCTGTGGCGCCGACGACGAACACCTGGCGGCCCTTCTCGATGGCTTCCTCGACGGCGTTCTCCACCGCCAGGGCGGCGGTGACCCCGAGGTGGGACACCTCACTGAGATCGAACACCACGGCCTTGCAGTCGCCGATGGCGTTGTGCTCGCGGCCGATGGCCTTGGCCACCCCGAAGATCATGGCGCCGGTGAGCTGGAAGAGCAGCACCTGGCCCTGGCCCTGATCGAGCAGGCGCTTCTCCTCGGGTTCGAGCAGCAGGTCGCCATCGCCGGTGGAGACCGACTTGACGGCCCTGCTCTGCAGGGCGCTCATCTTGTCGATGGTGAGGATGTTGGCGATGAACACGCCGATGCCCACGGCGGCGATCAGGTCGACCAGCACGGTGAGGGCGATCACCAGGTACATGATCAGCGCGCCGGTGATCGAGATGCGGTGGGCGCGCTTGAGGAAGCTCCAGTCGACGATGTCGAAGCCGACCTTGAGGGCGATGCCGGCGAGGACGGCCTGGGGGATTTGGGCGGCGAGGCGACCGCCCACCAGGATCACCAGCATGAGGATGAGGGCGCGGCTGAGGCCGGAGAGGGCGCTGCGGCCGCCGGCCTGGATGTTGACCACGGTGCCCATGGTGGCGCCGGCGCCGGCGAGCCCCCCGAAGAGTCCGGAGACGAGGTTGCCGAGGCCCTGACCGATCAGTTCCTTGTTGGAGTCGTGCTCGGTGCGGGTGATGCTGTCGGCGATCACGGCGGTGAGCAGGGCGTCGATGCAGCCGAGCATGCCCAGCACAACGCCATCGATGAGCATCAGCTGGAGCTGGGGCAGCGCGAAGTGGGGCGTCACCAGATGGGGGAAGCCTGAGGCGATCGCGCCGATGCGGCGGATGCCCTCCACCTCGGCGGAGGCATCGGCGCCGCGCAGCAGGGTGAGCGAGAGGATCGTGCCGGCGATCAGGGCGATCAGCTGGGGCGGGGCGACCTTCTTGATGCGGGCCGGCGTGAACCAGAGGATGGCCAGGGTGACCAGGGCCAGGGTCACTTCCGCCGGTCGGGCACCGGCGATCAGGCCCGGCAGGTTGGTGAGGGTGCCGAGCACGCCGCCCCTGGGGATGGCCTGGCCGAGGAACGGTCCGAGCTGCAGCACCATCAGGATGATGCCGATGCCGCTCATGAAGCCCGAGATCACCGTGTAGGGCATCTGGGTGATGTAGCGGCCGAGGCGCAGCACCCCGAACAGGATCTGGAACACCCCGGCCAGCATCACCACGGTGAAGGCCATGGCCAGGCCGGTCTCCCGGTCGGGGGCCTGGCCGATCAGGCTGGCGATGACGGCGGTCATCACCACGGTCATCGGGCCGGTGGGCTCGGAGATGAGGGTGGGGGTGCCGCCGAAGAGGGCGGCGAAGAGGCCCACCAGCACGGCGCCCCAGAGGCCGGCGGCGGCACCGGCGCCGGAGGCGACCCCGAAGGCCAGGGCCATCGGCAGGGCGATCACCGCCGCGGTGACGCCGCCGAACAGGTCGCCCCTGATGTGGCTGCTGCTGAAGTGGTTCAGCAGGCGGAAGGCAGGTCGCCCGGGTGGCGCCGTCACTGTGGCCATCGCTACATCGTGGCGTGTTGGGCGGAACCTTAAGGGGTGGGATGGGCGTCTTGCCCCTGTGAGGCCGTCTTTCGGCTAAGGCCTGATGAGAATCGCAAGGATGGGGCGCTCGCCTCAATGCGGAGGCCGAAGGGCCCAGAAAATCCAGGGGCTGCGTTAAACCTTGGGCTCGGCAATCCGCAGGCCTGGCTGTGGTGTTACTTGTTGTTTTGCTGGCATTCTGGTTGGCCCTTCGTGTGCTCTTGGTCCTCGGTCAGGTGTCCCGGCACAGTCCGGAAGCCAGTCTGGCCAGGGATTTCCAGCGGGAGCTGCGCCACAGGGGGTTGATCGACTGGCGCTGGTCAGGTTCCGCGGGGGACTGACTGCCGGAGCTGGGCGAGCCGATTGATCACCTGTGCTGATTGCAGGCATCACGGGCTCCACTGGTTCCCGATGTGTTCAGGGCAACAGATCGGCCCCAATCCCACCTAAAACTCCTTGCACACCTTCCGCACCTGATGGATCCCTTGCCCGCGCTGCTGATGGAAGTCGGCAGCCACCAGGTTGAAGTGGCCGAGACCCTGATAGGGGTCGGTCGTTTTCTTGTGATTTTCGTGGCGGCGCGCGCCATGGCCGAGCTGATGGTGCGCCTGCAGCTGCCCACCATCCTCGGGGAACTGGTGGCCGGGGTTCTGATCGGCGCCTCCGGCCTGCATCTGGTTCTCCCTCCTGAGGCTCAGACCCAGCTCAGCTCCGCCGTTCTGGGGCTGGTCGGCTCCCTGGCGGATGTCACCCCGGACACGGTGGCCTCGATCTACCGCGAAACCTTTCCCAGCCTGGAGGCCGTGTCGCAGATCGGGCTCTTCGCCCTGCTCTTTCTCACAGGGCTGGAAAGTGAACTCGACGAGCTGGTGGCGGTGGGGGTGCAGGCGAGCACGGTGGCCTTCACCGGCGTGGTGCTGCCCTTTGCGCTCGGTACCGCAGGGCTCTACTTCATCTTCCATGTGCCCTTGATCCCGGCGGTGTTCGCCGGCGCCGCCATGACGGCCACCTCGATCGGGATCACGGCCAGTGTGTTCGGGGAGTTGCAGTGGCTCAAGCGCAAGGAGGGCCAGATCGTGATCGGCGCGGCCGTGCTGGACGACATCCTCGGCATCGTGATTCTGGCGGTGGTGGTCTCCCTCGCCGGGGGTGGTGCCTTCACGATTGGTCCGATTCTCAAGCTCTGCGCCGCGGCGCTGGTGTTCGTGGCGGCGGCGCTGTTCCTCAGCCGCACCGCGGCGCCCGGGTTCGACTGGGTGGTGGACCGCCTCAAGGCTCCCGGCGATGTGGCCGTGGCCAGTTTCGTGGTGCTGACGCTCAGCTGTTTTGCGGCCCAGGCCATCGGTCTGGAGGCAGCCCTCGGGGCCTTTGCGGCCGGGTTGATCCTCAGTGCCTCGAAGCACACCCACGACATCGACACAGCGGTCAAGCCCCTGGTGGCCCTGTTCGCCACCGTGTTCTTTGTGCTGATCGGCACCGGCATGGATCTGTCCGTGCTCAACCCCTTCGACCCCGCCAACCGGGAAGGCCTGATCGTGGCCGTGTTTCTCCTGGTGGTGGCCGTGGCGGGCAAGGTGGCGGCGGGTTGGTGCTACACCAGCAAGGAACCCACCAACCGCCTGGTGGTCGGGCTGGGCATGATGCCCCGTGGTGAAGTCGGTCTGATCTTTCTGGGCCTCGGCACCCAGGCCGGCATCCTCACCCCCGCGCTGGAGGCAGCGATTCTGCTGATGGTGATCGGCACCACCTTCCTGGCTCCGATCCTGCTGCGGGTGGTGATCGGCACCAAGCAGGCCCCCGTCCCCCAACCCTCCTGAGCCCCGGGATGGCGCCGGCGTCTCCCTATGCCGGATGCAGGGTCTGCCTCACCACGCTCCACGGCAAGGAGCGGGTGCTGGCCAGGCCCTTTTTTCATGGGCTCGGGGCTGAGCTGCTCGTGGCCGGCTGCGACACCGACCAGCTCGGCAGCTTCAGCGGTGAGATCGAGCGGCTGGCCGACCCTCTGACCACCTGCCGCCGCAAGGCTGCGCTCGGACTGGCCGCCACCGGGCTCCCGCTGGGCCTCGCCAGTGAGGGGAGCTTCGGGCCCCATCCCGCCGTGCCCTTCCTGCCGGTGGGCCAGGAGGTGCTCGTGTTCATCGACCTGGAGCGCGAGCTCACCGTGGTGGAACAGCGGCTGGAGCTGCGCACCACCTTCGCCAGCCGCACGGTTCGGCCGGCCGAGCTCTCCAGCGCCGCCTTCACGGCCTGGCTGCACCAGGTGCGCTTCCCGAGCCATGCCCTGATCGCCCGGCCGGCCCAGCCCAGTCCGCGCGCTGCCAGGCTCTGCATCAAGGCCATTCGCAGCCGGGCTGATCTGGAGGGGGCCCTGGGCCACTGCGCTGCCGCTTCGGACGATGGCGCGGTGCTGGTGGAAACCGACATGCGGGCCCATTGCAATCCCACCCGGATGGCCAGCATCCGACGGTTGGGATTCCAGCTCGTGCGGCGGCTTCGAGAGCTGTGCCCAGCC